>JAYVQZ010000130.1:0-9950 GCA_043776735.1 Deltaproteobacteria bacterium
CTCACTAAAGAAACAGGCCATAAGATCGGACTTGCAGAGTTTTGCGTAACCAACCCCAGCCATGAACTCTACGCCGTTCTCCAAGGGGTAAACGGGGCCATGTGGAATACGTCGCCGCTCAAAGAACGAAAGGCATTTTACGAGCCGTTAATGAAAATGCTTGGAGGCCCCGTCATTGGTCCGAAATTGAGCTACGCCGAAATCATTTCATTTGCTGGCGCCATGCAAACCATTCCTGGTACCAACATTCAAATTCCAAAATATCCAATGTTTGTGGGTTACATGCACGAATGGCAGGGAGTTTTAAAATCCTACCTTGACGCCAAACAGGCCATCGACAGTGGGAAAGGGCCTCTGGCAGGGACGGTGAGGAATCTGGATGACTACAGCGTCATTCTTGAAACTGTTTATGGACACAACGGTTCCGGCCCCACATTAGAAGCCTTTTCTGCCTGGTTTAGATCAAAATATCATCGCGAACCTAAACTTCATGAAGTCCCTTTTTGGATTCAAGCTCATGGAATTGTAAAAGCAGACGCCGCGAAAGCTGGAGTGCCTATCTTTGAAGGTTCGCTCCAGGAAAAAAAATATGCGGGTTCAGAAAGGCGTAGTCCCAAAATCAAATATTCGCTCTTCCACCGTAGTCCGGACCGTGTAGACGGCGTGATTCATCCAGAAAAAATCTATGAAGAGATTGCCTTCCTAGGTCCACGCAACGCATTGACCGAAGCTTATTTTGGGGGAAACTACAACGGCAGCGTCAACCTACAGGGATTCACCAAAGACGTTGAGATTCCGGCATTAGTAGAATCCGGTGACGTGACTCGCGCTGACGCCGAGATTTTAAGACATCACTTCGACAACCAGGTGCGCCTGGCTGAAAAAGCCTGGGGAGAGAGAGTTCAGCGAATCAGCTTTAACGCCGGAGATTCGGCTATTCCAGCCAATCAAGTTGCCGAACGCGTAAAAGAAATTACCAACATTGGGATCTCCACTCCAGCCGGCACGAAACGATTCGACTTCAAGGTTAACGAAGCCGGAAAAGAAGGGCTTGTCGACCACTCCGGACAAGGAGAGGAGTTTATGCCGCTCTTTAAGAAACGGGTCTTTCAACCTGCCTATGATGCCGTCACCAAAGACCCTAGGTGGCGAGGAGGGCACACCGCAGCTTGCCCTTTGGCAGATCTCGTTCTTTAAAGAGATCCGCTCGTTCCAATCTAATCTATTCGAACCTTTTCAATTATTTTTGTCTGTCGAACTATTCGACAAGTAAGTTTGTTTTCCTCCTTTTAGCCTGCAAAAATTGTCATATCCCCTTCAGCCCCACCTCCAAATTTCGAATTTCTTAAAAAAACACAAGTGACAAATTTTGCGTCTATCCAGAGGTAGTTCGCTTTGATACAGTGCGTTGTCCCTGTTTTCTCCTAGGGATATTCAACATAAATTCTTTTGTGGATGTGATCGATGCAGAAAAAGTACGCAGCTGTGAATGCCTTCAAGGCAAAACTACTGGTAGGTGTCTCCAGTTTGTTTATCATCTCACTTTACGCTACGGGTTGCGGTCGGGAGGCAAAAATTACCCTGACCGATCACTATAAACCAGTTCCTATTAACCTGGTCTCACCAGAAAATTCGGAACGTGCCTCAAACAACGGCAGTTTCTCGACCGATCTTACAAAAGCCAAGGCAAGTTTAAATCTTAGCGCGCTCGACGACGTTACCAGCCGCACGGAACTGGCCTTCGCCACGGCCGATCTCTTAGACTGCCGCACTAAACTGGTGGCAAATAATCTTATGGAAGTCGCTATCCGTTTTTCCAATGTCACGAGCGGTTCATTGGCCGTCTCCTACGTAACGCCGGTCGACCCAGGCGCCGCAAAAGTCGCCTACCACGACTCAACTGAAGTGAAACGTATCGAATATAAAAATACAGACCGTAAGAGTTATACCGCTTTAGGAATCCCCGCCATTTGCGTAATAAAAACTGCCTTCGTCAAAGGCAAAGAGGTCCGAGCTACTTTCAACTGTTCCCTAAGGGGTGCAAAAGAAAACATTCAACTTAACAGCTCACTAACTTGTCACGTCTTGGGAGGCATTTAATGAAACTATTTTTAGCTGGGGCAGGAATTCTCGCACTTATTTTGGTGATTAGCTGCAGTAAAAAACAAGAGCTCCGTCCTTACAATGGTCACTTTGTTGCGGCCGTAAGCCTTCATCCCGACTTGGTAAAGAACTTGGTTTCAGAAAAGCAATTTGATCCCGCACAAAACTGCATTCAGCTTGTGGAGTACTCTCGCACTCCTGACAAATCCAGCCGTTCTGATTTTTATATTTTGTTTAGCGCAAATCCCTGCCCCACCAACAATGAAACCGTTGAGCATTTTGCCTTCGCTTCCGAAGTTCAAGGCATGGAGCAGTCGGTAAATGCCATGCGCTTGTTTAACCGTCTGAACGAACTTACTGCGTACAATGCCGTTCGCCCCGACGTTTCTTCGGGATGGCTTCAACGCCAGATCGAAAATGAAAAACTAACCGGCTACGTGGTTTCTGAAATCTGCAACTATTCCATTCAGATGAAGACAACCAGCATTTCTGGTTGTGAGCTTCGTATTGAGAACGGCCGGTTTGCCATTCCTCGTGACACTTCATTGACGGCCAAGGAAGACCAATTGGCTCGCACCGCACTCGACGGTCAACGGGCGGCTAAAACCACTGCCGATGAAAACCGCGAAGACGTGATTGCTCATAACAACGCACTCCATGACATTCAAGTTAGGCTTATCAATGACCGTTTCAGCGAATTGAAAGTCTACTTGGACCTAAACTTTTCTGCGGTTAATAAAAACCTCGACAAAACCCGCCGAAAGATTAGCAAACAGATCGAGCTATTAGACCAAAGCATTCAGAACCAGTTCAAAGCTCAATTGGCCCGTCTGAATGAGATCGAAAAGAAGGTCATCGACGACCTTTCCAAGAAGATCACGGAAGAAATTAGGACTACCAACACCTTAGTGCAAAAGGTTCATCAGGAGCTAACAGCCTCTATTGAAACCCTAGAGAAAAAAGTTGGCGAGAACCACACAAAACAAATCGCCGAGCTAGAGAAGCAGATGGCTGCCATGGAGAAGTTATCCATCGATTTAGAGTCAGTGAAGACGGATATTAAGGACTCCACTACTTATATCACCTCAGTTATGTCGCTAGAAATGATGCTGACCAACCTTCACATTGGCTTGGTCCGTTCCGGACAAAGGGCGATGGCGGACGAGTTAGACGCAAAAATTACTGAATTGCAAAAAGAATCAGTCAAGGAAACCAAATCTGCCTTAAAACGCGCCACCAATCACTTTGAGTTGTTCAAGATGATAGAAACGCAGCTGGGTAAATTGAAAGACAACCAGACCAGTGGTGCCGTCGAGGAGCTAAAAAAGTCCAATGACAAATACCAGGCTCTTATCAATACCCTGGCAAAATCGGTGGAAGCACTTGAGAAAAAGCCCGCACCTGCCGGCGTCACGCCCCCTCAACAAGAGGCTAAACCTAAGGACTTCGGGCCAAAGGGAAGCGAACAATAACTCTTAAATTCGTTGTGGAGCACATGCCCAGCCAATAGGCGGGGCATGTGGAACACCGGAGACCTCTTATGAAAATCAAGCCCTTTGCCTTGCTCTTGATTCTTGTTTTTGCGATTCGTGGCGTCGGTGCCTTTGCAGATCCTACGTCAGAAGAGCTGTACTACGAACTAGACCGGACCTTCCCCAAAAAACCCATGCAGGTTGACTTGGGTTTCGCTTACGACTTCAACAATCCCTATTTGCACGTTATGGGTGCCCAAGTGGGCGTTTCCCATTCCGTAAGCCCCTTCTTAAACGTCGGTCTAACGGGTGATTTTTTCTCCAATAGCCAAAAAGAGACCTATAAGCAGATTGAGGCAACCTTGGCTCGTCATAACGAGACTCTGACGGTTGAAAAACCACAGTTTATCGTCGCGGCACAGGCAAAACTGATTCCTCTCATTGGTTACGTTAACCTTTTTTCTAAAGACATTCTAAATGCAGAAATTGGCCCCATTCTTCGCGCCGGAGTTTCGAAATATGAAGGTCGCTATGCAGGGCCGATGTTCGGAGTGGGCGTGGACGTGAACATGGAAGCCCGTTCTGGTTTTGGCCTCCATTTTTCGGTGGTCGCAGACTGGGAAAAGATTAACGGCGACTTCATTTCTCGTATTGGCATTCGTGTCGGCCCTTCGTTTAGGTTTTAAGTAATGAAATACCTTTTACTTACACTTTTAACCCTTTCAGCCATTGGTAAGGCTGGCAGCTCTCTTGCTATCGCGCCGCTCATTACCGAGCTAACTCAACGCTATTCTGAGAGGCGTTGGTCCGAATTTTTTGGCCTAGCCTGGTACCTGCGTAAGAGCTCAAACGATTCAGAACTCAAAAACAAAATTGCGACCCTAGAATCTATGGCGCTCATTCGCCACTGCCAAACCGATTTAGCCCGTGGCCTCGCTCCTTCTCTGAAAAACCAGAAAAGCGAGAATTTTCGTCGCGCCGGACTTTTTGTTGAAAAATGGATTGAGCTCACTGCCGATACCACGCTTAAAAAGAATACCGATGACACCAATCGTTTTTCTGGCGGCATCTTTAAAAAGACGGAGCTGATTCCTTTTGGTCCTAAAGATGGTGACCTTTCTCATTTAGATCCTTTGAAAGTACGACGGCCACTTAAGAATTTATGCAACGAGGAGACGGCCCAGTGATTAAAAGCACCTTTCTTTTTTTAGTTTTGGTTTCGG
The DNA here is from genome assembly GCA_043776735.1 of Deltaproteobacteria bacterium. Classification (GTDB taxonomy): domain Bacteria; phylum Bdellovibrionota; class FAC87; order UBA2466; family UBA2466; genus JBGSST01. The sequence goes on from JAYVQZ010000130.1 coordinate 4,799, forward strand.
CGGCAATGGCTAATCCTTACGATTCCACTCTAACGGAAGCCTCCCGCCTTTTGAAAAAATCCAAAGGGATTTCGGTTTCCATGGTAGCAAGTTTGCGGTCGGTCATTTCCGCTAAAGATTCGACTTTTTTTCAAAAGTATTTCGCTGCTCATTTAATTTCAGCCAGCGAAATTTGCACATCAAAGAACGAGCAGACCTTATGCCCAGAGGTAGAAAACTTATTTAAGAACCGTATCGAAGTGGGCAAAATGCTCGGCAAAAAAGCCGCTTACGGCGCCGCAAGAGCAAGAGGTGATTTTTATTTCGACAAAGGAAAATTTGATCCTGCGGCAGAGTCGTACGAGTTCCTCACTTGGGCGCCCGGTGGACAGCACGAATATGCTATTTTGAAGCTCGGCTGGTCGTACCTAAATCAAAAACAGGCAAAAAAGGCGTTCACGCTCTGGAGCCAGGAACTTTCCTCAGCTCTAAAAGAAAGCCAGCCCCCGTCGAGAAATTTGGTTCACGGATTGGGAGTGAGTTTTTCTGAAAATTTAAGCCGTAACGCTGATGACATCAAAACGTTGAATGCTTTGTTGCTTAGCGAAGATGATCGCCAAGCGATTACCGAAGGCCTTTTAGATGGGCTGTATTTCCTGAATGGGCCGGACTTAAAGTCCCAGTGGTCTGAGTCGGTTCGACATCTCAAGATCTATCCTCAGCTAGCTCGTCACATGCTAGTGGACCGCGTAAACACTCTTTTGCCTAACTGTGACCACCTTTCGCTTCTCAGTGACAAGACGGTCTTCCCTATTTTTCCCACTAGTAAAGAGCTTCGGCCGGTAATCTCGCAATGCGTAACGCTTTACAAAAAAAATGGCGACAAAGCGCTTTTAGAATCACTCCTTTCCATTTATGCAAACTCCGATCTAAAAGATACGGAGCCGTTCTTGACTTGGTCATTTTACGCCGACGTGGCAAAGAGCCCAGACCAAGCCTGCCAGCTAGGGGTCTACTGGGCGGTACACGAGAACAATAGTCAAAAAGTTGCGCTTAAGGAAATTTCCTCCGCCTGCAAAGCTGCTTCAAATACGAAAGAGAGTTCAAACCAGGTGGTGGCGCAGGTAGAAGCGCTCGCTGGGTCAGTGAACCGCCATGCCTTGGAACGCCCTGATTCTTCGGCGATTGCCCTTCTTGCTCTTTTGGTAGACCAGCCCACGATTCACTCCGATCTAATGGCTGCGGTGACCAAGAACCCCATTCTCTTTACCCCAACTTTAGTTCCCACCCTTTTGGCTGAACAATTAGGCCGGCAAAAACAATGGAAGGCAGTAGCCCAGTTTAAGAAAACATTAAAGTTTGGCACCGAACCCAATAAAAATGGATCTATCTGGACCTCAAGCGCGCGGGCCCTGCTAGTGGAAAAAATTCAGAAGAAGGAATTTGCTCAAACCCTAGAACTTATTCGCGAGCTCAATATTTATGACCAGTTAGATCAGCAAAATTTGGGTTTGCTTTTGGAATGGTCGAAGGTGTTTTACAGCGATCAAAAAGTCGAAGTTGCGGCAATGGTCACTCGTCTTTCTGGTGATATCACCCAGATTAGCAGCCTAGATCAGTATCAAGTCTTGGTTGAGCTCCTTTTGAACCTTCGCCAGGATAAAGAGGTTTCTCTCGTTATCGAGAAGTTGGGAATACCGGCAAAATTCCAGTTGCATCCCGCCTACGATGCACAGCTCTTTGATCGCGTATTGGAAAAAAGTGTCGACATCAATCTTTCGAAAGTGAAGAACCCTCAATACCGGAAGCTACTATTCTTGGCCCAGTCACTTTCAAAGAAAGCAAAGCTCACCGCCTCTGACTTTGACATCAAAGGGTCCACTCCTTTGCATGAGGAAATGACGTTGGTGAAAAAGATATATTCAAAGGCCTCGGCATCCCAAAATGATAAGTATGGTTCGCTGGACAAGATCTCTCTCTGGGTGGATTTCCTTCAAACGGTCTCTGCAGTATCCAAAAGAAAATGGGGCTCCTTTAATCTCTTGCAACAGGGGCTTTCTCAATCCAAAGAAACTCTCGATTACATTCAAGCAAACCTAAGCAAGCTACAGGCTAACAAAGACATTAGTCAGCAAGAGTGGGACAAAATTGTTTCCACTCTACAAGGAAAAGTGGCGGATTCGAAAGAGCTGCTAAACGACTTGTCGGCTAAGGCCCAAAAGACCGCCGAAGGGCAGGCGCCATGAGAGTAATCATTGCCGCATTTCTCTTATACCAGCTGGCCGCCCACGCCTCGGAAGTGATTGACCTGGGAAAAATTAACGTAGACGGTGCTGCACGCGGCCCTGAAATCCAGATCATCGGGGACGACCCCATTGCAAAAAAGGCACTCCGCAAGGTGATTGTCGATGAGATTTCAAAATCTGAACCGGAACTATTGAAAGAGCTAAGGGCCTACGGTCAAGTCGGCACCAAGGGAGTTAGGCAACAATGATGGCAGCTCGAGTAAAAAACCCCTCTTCGTTACAAGATCTTAAATGGTTTTCCATTTCAGTGGGAATCCACTGCGCCATTTTCGGTTTTCTCCTTGTGGTCAGTGGAACACTCACCAAAGACAGTGGCTTTTTCTCCAACGCGGCAAACAAAAAGACCGCGAACAAATCGTTGGAATCTGGCGCCACATTGGATTTGAGTCCGTACCTTGAAGAAGTTCACTTATTTGACGGCATTTCTTACAGTGATTACCGCAACAACAAGCTGCGAAAGGCTCACGCTCAGTCACAGGCAAGCTCCGTTTTATCCAAACTACGCGGCCTAAAGATTCCTGTGGGGAAATCCGGAGGAGCCGCTGGCGGCCTAAGTGCAGGAAACGCTCAGGTGGGCCAAGGGTCCTTATTGAGTTCTGGCGAAGGATTGGCGGCAGAGACCGCGCTCTTAGATAATTTACGCAAACAGCCCTTTACCTTTAAGGCATCGATGCCCGATCACATGGCCAAAGCCACGGGCCGATCCATATCGGACAAAGAGCGGGCTGAGATACGAAAGAAGTTCAATGAACTTCAGCAGTCTTTTAGAAAAGTCTACGCTAAGGGCTTAACCATTGATCCTCACCTTGAGGCTACGGTTGGTTTTGAAGCCCAAGTAAAGAATGACGGCTTCTTGCAAGTAATTCGTTTTCGTACCCGAGGGAAGTTCAAAGAGGAATCCATCGAGTTAATGAAACGGGAGATGGAGAAACTCATTTCTCAGCTCTCGATCTCTCCCGAACTAGCCGGCACGGTGATTCGCGGAGAAAGCGTTTTCGCACGTTGATTTTTTAAATTAGGAGATCCACATGATTCACAAGCTGTTTGAAATCTTTAACTGGGCAGGCGCGGAATGGGTGATGATGATCCTCATCCTTTTAAGCGTAGTCGTAATGTCGATTGTCTTGATGCGATACCTTGAATTGGCTCGCCTTAAGAGCCAAAGCGATAAGTTCTGGAACGAAATCGGCAACAAATGGATTCAAGGCAAAGGCCTTTCTCAATGGAGCAGCCAGGTCTCTGTGGCTACTTCTAAATGCCCTTCGCTTGAGTCTGAGACGTTAGTAGCGCTTCAGCAAGCCACCACGGAAAGGGCAGAACTTAATTCCTTTGCCGAGGCCTATATTGAAAACCGCCGAATTAGCTTAGAACGCTCTATTGGTACGCTGGGAACGATCGGCGCCAACGCCGCCTTTATCGGGTTGTTGGGAACGGTGTTGGGTATCATCCGCGCCTTTAATGACATTTCCACCAAAGGATTGAGCGCTGGTGCAGAAACCGTAACCGGTGGCATTGCCGAAGCACTGGTTGCTACAGCCGTCGGTCTGTTGGTAGCGATTCCAGCAGTTATCTTTTTTAACCTATTGAACCGTAAGATTCAGGTTGTGACTCGAAAAGCCTACAACTTGAGCGCGTTAATTCAGTCTGTCGAAAAAAAATAAAGGGGAACTCTCATGGCAGGCAACAGAGGAAATTCTAATAGCGGGTCCTTCTCTGAGATCAATATCACCCCCTTTGTGGACGTGATGTTGGTGCTCCTTATCACCGTGATGATTTCAACCCCGGCCTTGGTCTACAAGGGGATGAGAATTGCTCTTCCCAAGGTAAAGCAGGCCGAGGATGTGACTCACATCACCCTTAGCTTCAACCTGGATAAAGCGGGCAAACTCACCTTAGACGGCAAACCGGTAACGTTGGATGAGGTTACCAAAATCTATGAAGAGCTCGGGGAAAACAAATCCGCAAGCGATGCTATTTTGTTGGCCGACAAAGACGTGCCACATGGCATGGTGATTGAGCTAGCCGACAGACTTCGCACGCTGGGGATTCAGCAGATTGGGTTTGGAGTTCATAAAGTGGGTGGTAAGTAACCCACTGAACCGGCCGCTGTATTGAGGTGACCCGGCACGTCACCCCGTCTAATCCCGTCGCAATCCTAACTAGAATCCAAAAAGCTCTCAATATAACGCGGGCAGAATAGTTAGATAACGCCAACTCTACGGGGAGACTTCATGATCGCCACTTCACTAACCGACGTGCTTGTGGAATGGGGAAGCCGGCAGTTTTTCTCACTCATCCACCAAAACACACTGGTCTATAACGCTTGCTGGGAAGACCCCCGGCTCGATAGGATCGCTCTCGATCTCAGTCCTTCGGATCGCATCCTGATGATTACCTCCGCAGGATGCAACGTACTCGATTACGCTTTAAAAGGCCCTGACCGGATTTTTGCGGTCGACATGAACCCCCGACAAAATGCCCTCTTAGAAATCAAGATCGCGGCAATACGCGCTTTGGATTTTGAAACCTTTTTCGACCTCTTTGGCCAGGGACGAGAGGCCCAGTTTCAAGCCCTATACCAAACTAAACTAAGGCCCCTGCTCTCCCCAGGCGCTCGTCACATCTGGGATAGGCAACAGGGTTATTTCTCCAATTCCCTATTTCCCCAAACCGGATTCTATTTTCGAGGCGCCTCAGGCTTTGTCGCTCGCTGGATGAATCGCTATATTGATGTCCTGGGAATTCGAGAACCGGTCCAAGCCTGCTTTGCCGCCACATCCCTCGAGGAGCAAGCCGATATCTACCGAAATTACCTGCAGAAGGCTTTTTGGAAGGGAATTCCAAAGAAGCTTCTTAAGTGGGATATG
>JAYVQZ010000131.1:0-2558 GCA_043776735.1 Deltaproteobacteria bacterium
TCATCTCTCGAAGTTACTGAGCGCTATCTGCACGGCAAAGACACGAATCTTGAGCGAGTCACCAACGTGATCCAACTCTTCAAAAAAGAGAGTGACCCCAAAATGACCCCGTTCGGTACAAAAGTGAAAAGCTGAGGGCCACGATCTCGGGTCAAAAAATAAACCTCTCCATCCTCGCCTTTGACTCGTTAGCGGCAGACCATTTTTGAACCGTAATCGATGGAAAATCGGCTGGTTTATTTTCGTTTGGCAATTGAAGGTGCCGTCGATTAGTTCGATGTGGGTAAGTGGCAATATTCTTTCATGGTGGTCCCCGCCAAAAAGCTCTTCAACGAATAGAAGGGGACACACTTATCCCCGATGCATGCCTGGGGAGCTTTCCCTTCTTGTTGATTCGCGATATTTCGTGCGGGATCTAGTCGACTGATGGTCTGAGTCTTTTGGGTTGAAATCACGTAAGTGATAACAACTCCCGAGTTTTCATCACTTGCAAAACACTCTGTCGGAAATGAGTGGGGATTTATCCAGCTATCCATGTCGGGATGCCACTGAGCCGATGAATACCGTTTCATTGCAATGTTAAGATCTCTTTCCGGGTCTTTATCGAACACAAACCACTGTGTGGAGTTCATGATTCCATTTTTTGAGTTGAAACTTACCGTCATACGAAGAGCTTCTCCGTCAAAAAAACCCCACTCTTGAATCGAACTTTCGGATCGATAGGTCTTGTCGGGTTTTCCTAAAATATCTTTTACATTGTCGCGAGTGGTAGAACCAGCCTTTAATCCATCAAAGATCGAAAGTGAGGCTTGACGCTTTTGACTGAACCCTATTGTCGGAAAAAATACCAGCATCAAGACAACTTCGAAAATGAAATATTGGGCTCTATTCACATCGTCCTCCCTTTAGACTTGTTCCAAACTTTTTATTCATCCATCCGTAAATATCAGGAGCTAATTTCTTCAATTTATTTGGGTGCAGGCCAAAGAATGCAGCGTCGTCTGCGAAGTCTTCCTCGGAGCTTAGAGTTCCGTTTTTGCGAACGAACTGACACTCTGGTCGTCCTGGCTTTCCGTACTCCGTATTCCACTTGCCAGTGATCGCAAACTCTTTCTTTTCCGCAGGAGTCAGTGAGTCGTACAAACGATGGGCGAGTTCGTGGCCTAAAACTTCAGCGAGGTTATACTCCTCGGAAAAGGCATTATCGTATAGGACTGTATCGTCAGCGTGACTTGAAGAAGGATTGAGTGGGTCCATTGCCTTGTGCATTCGATAGATTCCAACTACTTTCTGATTCTTAAGAAGTTCAGAAGTCTCAGCCAGGGCTCGGAGAACCCGATCGCGTTCTTCAGCCGTCCATTGGGCCGTGACCTCTGCCTGGAGCCGCCACGACTCCGGTCGTCCCTCTCTAAACTTAGCGTGCCATTTGTCGTAATCTCGGTCATTCTTTTTGCAGTGCGCCTTAATATCGGATGGAGGGTGATGTTTGCCGCACCCATGATACCCATTTAAGTGGTGCGCTTCTACCCAGTGTTCTCCAGCGGCGCATTTTGGTTTCGTTCCGCACAACTCCACGCAGTGACTTGGACAGCTAAAGGAATCCATCCCAATTGGAAGGGTGGCGCACTGTGCAATACACTGCTGGCCAGGAGCTATTTTGGCCTTTTTGAACCACTCCTCGCATGAATCCGCCGCGCCCTGGGTGGAAATAAAGAAAAGCGCGAAAAGAAAACGGAACGACACCGCCACATTATCGTCGCGATCCCCCTAAATGGCCAGGACGGAGGTCGTCCGCCTCAGATCGAAATCGCATTGGGAATTCTGGTTTTCTCAGAATCACACCTTTGACCGAGGGAACCGGTAGCGGCTGGGTTCCCGTGGGTCGCCAATAAATAGCACGAGACAACCCTCCGGCGCCCTTGGGGCTGCTGTGGCCCCAGGGGGATTGCTGGGCATGGACTCGATCTAGCGGGGACAATGTTAATCACCAGCATCTCCGATTTTTGAGGCATTAGAATGGCCACTACACCCGTGACGCTACCTTCCAACGCGTCTGATTCGTTGCTAAGGGGTTTACCGGATAGTTCGGTGAGCCCAAAAAAAGTAACAAGCAATAACGAGGGGTTGGGAAAATTACCTTTTTACTTCACGGCTAACTAAAGGGTGGGGGGTTTATTTTTCGGAATAGGTGAAAGGACAAAAGTAGAAAGCGAAGTAAAAGTAAAAAATATTTTAGCTAATAAATCATCAAAACAAATAGCGACATTCCCGACCGAGGGAAGTCGATATCTCCAAAACACCGGAGCCCCTCGCCCGAAGATCCGAAACCGTCCTAAGTCCCTTCTTTCGAAGTCGTTCCCCAAAAAAATAATCGCCTTTAGGAGGCACCCTAATGCCAAACGTCATGTTATCTAATGATTCCGATACACCGCTCATGGAATTTCTATGGCGGTGGAAGGTATCCACCACATCACTTCTCACAAGGAAATTCTATTCAGGCCGAACTCCGAAAAACGGTTATTACTGTCTGAGAGAACTAGAGGTTGGAGGCTTCATCA
>JAYVQZ010000132.1:0-9870 GCA_043776735.1 Deltaproteobacteria bacterium
GCTCTCCTATGCCACTGGAGATATTAAAGCAGCCATTCTCATGTCGAGTATGGTGGCCATCAGCGCGACACTTACCTTTGTTCAAGAGTTTCGCTCTAATCAAGCAGCCACCCAACTTAAAAAAATGGTGAGCACAAAAGCCACGGTCAACCGCATTACCGGCAGGGAGAAAGGCACTGCAGGAGCGGTTGTTCCATTAGCCCAACGCAAGGAGATCCCTCTCTCCGAACTCGTCCCCGGAGATCTCATTCTACTTTCGGCCGGCGATATGGTCCCCTCAGACGTTCGCCTGTTGGCAGCTAAAGATCTCTTTATCAGTCAGTCCGCGCTCACTGGAGAGGCCCTCCCCGTTGAAAAATTTGCCGAACCAGAATCCGACAAGGTTAAAAATGTCCTCGATTTAAAAAACGTCTGTTTCATGGGAAGCAACGTAATCAGTGGAACGGCCTCTGGAATCGTGATGAAAACAGGAGGGGATACCTATGTGGGATCCATTGCCACAAGTGTCGCCAAGAGTCGGCCCTCCACTAATTTCGATCGGGGTATTGAGCGTTTCACCTGGCTGATGCTTCGTTTTATGTTCGTAATGGTGCCGCTCGTGTTTCTCGTAAACGGTTTCACCAAAGGGGACTGGTTTGAGTCTTTCCTCTTTGCCATTGCCGTTGCCGTGGGTCTTACCCCCGAAATGCTACCCATGATCGTAACCGTGAATCTTGGCAAAGGGGCTCTGGCGATGGCTAAGCGTCGCGTCATCGTCAAACGCCTTAGCTCTATTCAAAACTTTGGCGCAATGGATATCCTTTGCACCGATAAAACCGGAACGCTTACCCAGGACCTGGTAGTCCTGGAAAAATACGTGGACGTACTCGGCGACGAAGACCGCCGCGTTCTCGAATATGCCTTTCTCAACAGCTACTACCAGACCGGCCTTAAAAACCTCCTCGATCGCGCCATTCTCAATCGAGTGGAAGTGGCCGGAGATCTCAAAATTGATGGCCACTACCGTAAGGTCGACGAGATCCCTTTTGATTTTAATCGGCGCCGAATGTCAGTGATCGTAGCCCGACGCAACGAAAGTCATATTCTCATCTGCAAAGGGGCACTTGAGGAAATGATCAAGGCTTGCACCTCTTACGAAAAAGACAAAACTATTTTCCCGTTGGATAAAGAGGCCATCGACCGTTGTACAGCCGTAGCGGCAAAGCTCAATGATGATGGGCTTAGGGTAGTTGCTGTGGCTTACAAGGAAGAGCCACCCAGCACCACCGTATACTCTATAAAGGAGGAGGCTGGCTTAACCCTTCTTGGTTTTGTCGCCTTCCTTGATCCCCCCAAAGAGTCGACAGCTCACGCTTTGCAGATTTTAAAGGCCCATGGAGTCCAGGTGAAGGTCCTTACTGGGGACAATGACCGGGTAACCCGAAAGGTTTGTCGTCTAGTAGGCTTGCCTGCTGATCGTGTGCTTCTAGGGGAAGAGATTGAAGCCATGTCCGATGCTGATCTTTCAACTGCGGCAGAAGAGGTTACCATCTTTGCCAAACTTAATCCCGCTCAAAAAGAGCGGATAGTAAAAGCGTTACAGAGTAGAGATCACGTCGTGGGTTTTTTAGGAGATGGGATCAATGATTCTCCAGCATTAAAGGCGGCCGATGTTGGAATCTCTGTGGATACCGCAGTGGATGTGGCCAAAGAGTCTGCTGACATTATTCTCCTAGAAAAAAATCTACTCGTGCTGGAAGAGGGAATACTTGAAGGGCGAAGAGTCTTTGGCAACATCATCAAGTATATCAAAATGGGGGCCAGCTCCAGTTTTGGAAACGTGTTCAGCGTTTTGGGTTCCAGCATATTGCTCCCCTTTCTTCCCATGCTTCCGGTCCAGCTACTCACCCAGAACCTGCTCTATGACATTTCTCAAACGGGAATTCCCTTTGATGATGTGGACCCCGAATATTTGGAGAAGCCCAGAAAGTGGCAGATTGGAAACATCAGCCGGTTCATGATCTTTATGGGCCCGGTGAGTTCGCTCTTTGATTTTGCGACCTTTGGCCTCATGTGGTGGGTCTTTCGGGCAAACACAGTGGAACGCCAAGCGCTCTTTCAGTCTGGCTGGTTTATAGAGGGGCTACTGTCGCAGACATTGGTGGTCCATATTATTCGGACCAAAAAGATTCCCTTTATTCAAAGTCAGGCAGCGACTCCCCTTCTTATTACTAGCGCCGTGGTGGTAATGGCGGGAATTTCCATCCCGTTTACGCCATTGGGAACCTTTCTTGGGATGGTTCCACTACCATTGAGTTATTTCCCCGTGCTGTTTGGACTCTTACTCCTTTACGGAGTCCTAGCTCATTTGGTTAAGAGCTGGTTCATCCGCAAGTACGGCTTTGAGTGAGTGGCGCCTTTCGCTCGCTCATTGGAGTATCCCGAAACGGCAACCTTTGGTCGAGCAAGTATCAGTCACTTTTCAAGATGCCGTTTATTTACCAAGTATTTTTTTAAGAATGGGAAATTCGTGGTTTCCTATTTTTGCTGCCCCCGTCGTTTTTGGTGGCGGGGTCATGCAGTAGGGATCGGAGCTCGTCCCATTCCCAGTGGAGTGGCGTTTCGTTGCCGCGATAAAGCCGGCCGAATACCGCTGCTCCATTTGCCTGTAGCTGGACACGAACTGGCAAAAGGGATCTTCCGGAGTACGCCAAGTTCCTTTGGGATCGTGAAATAGCCCTTGTTCCTGACAGAAAAATTTTCTGCAAAGTTGGCGATAATCATCTCGAACGGCCACTCTAGGCATGGCAAACCCAACAGCGCACAACCGCATGCTTGGCACGACATAGTTATAAAAGGCATCCTCAGAATCAAAGGGATTAGATAAGTCCGGATGGCTTTGTTTTTTACGACCGCGTCCCTTTCATAGGTAGGGGCGACTGACACCTGGGGAACGGGGATTTCTAGTTTTTTTGATCTCGGTATTGGCGAAGCTTTTCACGCGCCGCTTTGTCGACGTGGGAAAATACGCGCTGGATGCCAGTTTGATTTTGGCTGGGGGAGTGGCCCTTCACCCATGTGATGGTGAAAGGAAGTTCATCGTACACCGTAAAAAACTTCTGATAGAGATCGGCATTGGTTAGTGTCTGAGATTTGGCCTTGCTCTGATAGTTTCCGGCCTCTAACTTTGCCCGACGAGATAATAGATTCTCAATCGCTCGACAATCCGTAAAGAGAGAGAGCGTGGAGTTTTCGGCGGTGAGACCTACTTCAGTTTCTTTCAATTCTTCTAATGCCCAAAGTGCCGTGAGAATCTCTAAACGCGCTATGCTTTTGGATTCGGTGATTCTGGTCTTAATGACCATATCTTCACGGCTAGTTTTTAGCTGTCCGCCCTCCCCTGCCAAAATCAGAATTGCCCCCGCGCCAACGTCCAAGTGGGGATCAAAACTAGCATCAGAAAAAAGAAGAAATTCGCGCCTCACGCTCACTCGTCCGCCGCCATCGCACGATCTGCCTTTAATTTAGCTAGAATTTTAGCCGTACCCAAGGCCTTCAACGTTTTTATGTTGCGGTTGGGAATCTCAAGCAGCTCTTCTGGTTTGGCCGCTAATGCCGTGATACTCGCCTCGCGTAGTAAATGAAGCATTGGATAAGGGGACCGGTTGGTATAATTCTCAGCCGCGTCTGGATCAGTCCCCGCAAATTGATATTGGGGATGGAAGCCCACGATCTGAATCATTCCCCGTAGTCCCAGGTCGTCAACCATCTCCTCAGCCACGCCGAGAAAATCGTTATAGTCTAGAAAGTCACTTAAGGCATAAGGATGAATAAAAATCGTGGTTTCGGCGATAGTCGTTGGTGAAGAAGCTAACGTCTGAAGCTCCCGCGCCAGCTCACTAAGCAAATCTGCGGGATCCGTAGCGTCGGTGGCAGTAAAGCGAATGGCATTCGCCTCAAAAACACGTGCGGCAAAAGGGCAAAGGTTCAGCCCTATCACCATGGATGAGATCCACCTGCGGGTGCATTCGATAACGTCTAGTTTATTCAATCGTGAGTGATTTTAGCAGATCAAGCTGATCGAGCACTTTTCCCGATCCAATCACAACGCAACGGAGCGGATCCTCGGCGTACATCACCGGAAGTCCCGTGCGTTCCCGAATGAGAATGTCGAAGTTGGCCAGCAAGGAGCCTCCGCCAGCAAGAACAATTCCCTTGTCCACAATGTCGGCGGCAAGTTCGGGTGGCGTGCGCTCTAGCGCCTGCTTAACGGCATCTACCACGATGTTCACTTGGTCGATGAGGGCTTCGCGGATTTCATCGCTGCTTACCGTTACCGTCTTGGGGCTACCCACTACAAGGTCGCGGCCCTTAACTTCGTAATACTTCACTTCGTCAAACGGGAAGGCATTGCCGATTTCAATCTTGATGTGCTCTGCCGTTCGCTCTCCGATGAGGAGGTTGTATTGGCGCTTGATGTAGTTGATGATCGCTTCGTCAAACTTATCGCCGGCCACTCGAACCGACTGACTGTACACAATACCGCCCAGTGAAATCACGGCCACTTCGGTGGTTCCCCCGCCGATGTCCACGATCATGTTTCCAGAAGGCTCCGTAATGGGGAGGCCAGCTCCAATGGCAGCAGCCATTGGCTCTTCAATCAAAAAGACTTCGCGGGCGCCGGCCGATTGGGCCGATTCACGAACCGCGCGACGCTCTACCTGCGTAATTCCAAAGGGGACGCAGATGATGATGCGGGGTCGTACGAGGGTGACCCGTTCGTTCGACTTTGCGATGAAATACTTGAGCATGCTCTGACAAACTTCGAAGTCAGCGATGACGCCGTCTTTCATCGGCCGAATTGCCACGATGCTGCCGGGAGTTCTTCCCAACATCTCTTTGGCTTCTTTGCCGACAGCCAGCACTCGGCTGGTTCCACCACGGGGATTCTTATAGACGGCAACCACTGACGGTTCGTCGATGATCAACCCGCGATTTTTCGCGTAAACCAGCGTATTCGCGGTCCCTAAATCGATAGCGAGATCGCTTGAAAACGCTCCCATGATGCGGCTCAACATACGCCGGATTGGATTGCCCTTTTCCTTAGTAGTCATAAAATTTGGCGGCCCCTTGCATGAATGAATAGGTAACTGAGAGAAAATACGTTCCTACGGCCCGAGTGTCAGCAGTAATAGTCTTAATTGTGCTGAAATATCGCCACTTATTGCAAAAAAGCCGGCAGAATGGACAGGAAACGCCCTTCCTGGGCGCTCTGCGTTACAGAGAGCAGCCGATTCGAGACTCCCTAACCTGAAGGCTGAGAGATCAATTGGGACTTCGATAAGAGAGAAATTCCCGCTACACTATTTTCAATGCCATTGAGAACCGCCCCCCCTCCCGCTGTTTTGTCTATGGAGTTAGCAAGGTTTCCGGCACGCACTCTTGCGGTTTTTGCGATCGGCACCGTTTGCGTGATCTCTTGTACCCGCGACCCGGTGGTGGCGCGTGTGGGTGACTATGAGATCCGAAAGAGCGATGTCGAATTAAAAGATAAAGTCACCCGCTATTACTATCCAGCCGAGACTCGTTCCCTTGGACAGGAACAGCTAATTCAAACGTTTGTGAATGCCCAGATTCTCAAAAATCATGCTCGCGGCGTGACCGAAAGTGATCTGAAAAAGGAAGAAGAACGCATTGACCAGCACACCATCGCCCCGGAAAAACTGGAACAGATAAAACAAATTTTTGGCGGAGATAAAGAGCGATACCGACGAGTTTTTGTTTTGCCTACACTGGTGGATAGGGTCATCTATTATGACTTCTTTCTTAAAGACGATGAGGCCCAAGAAAAAGCCAAACAAAAAGCGGTGGGCTTTCTCCAGTCAGTGAAAACATCTCCTAATCGTTTTAGTGAAATGGCAAAACAAAAGGGGTTTCAAATTACGCGGCTCAAGGTCTCACTAAAAGGAGGAGTGCAAGCGGAACGCCCCGAACTCCCCAATGAGCATCCCGCACCACCCATGCCTGAGATGATTTCGCAGAAATTTAAAAAAGATGAGCAGCACCGAGTATCAGAAGAGGGCCAGCGTTGGATCGAGGAGATGATTCGTCCCCAAAGACCGGGAGAGGTTCTCCCAAGCCTTATCGATACCGGAGAAAATTGGTTGGCGGTGCGGTACCTATCGCCGATGCGAGGCACCAAGGATACCTATCAGCTGGAAGCGGTGGGATTTCCTAAGGCGGATTATGCCCAATGGCTTACGGCCGAACGATCCAAGGTAACCATCACGAAGCCTTAGCGCGCCCGCCCGACTAGGGAGTCAAGCGTGCCCCGGAACTCAGATAAGTTGCAGTACTTGAGCCCATATTATAATACACGCCTCCCCAAATAATCATTTCGGCGCCGGTCCAAACCGCTGAGTGACGTTCACGAGCCTGGGGATTATTAGTACCTAAAAGCCCGAGCCAAGCATTTGTCGCGGGATTAAAACGCCCTCCGCTATTGAAACGAACGTTTCCCTCCGTACCACCCCAGACCAACATTTCAGAGCCTGTCCAAACGGTGGAATGATACCTACGCCCAAGGGGGGCGTTGGCCATGTTCATAGGGATCCATGGGCCAGTCGAATCGAAGGCATACATGGCACCGTCAGAGGGGAACGTATCGGTGAAGGGGGAGACTGTCTGAGGAGTCACTCCCCCCCAAATCACGACTCGGGTACCAGTCCAAATCATGGAGAAGTAGGCGCGCTTCGTAGGTGCGCCAGTGCCGGTTAGGGTAGTCCAAGAGCTGGCCCCAGGTTTTAGCGTCGCTCCGTCATTTAAACTGCCAGCCGCACCGCTTCCGCCCCAAATAAATATCAAATCCCCCGTCCAGACGCCGCCGGCTCCGGCTCGTGCAGAGGGTGCATTAGTCGTCGGCAGCGGACTGGGTCCCCACGTATTCGTTGCCAACGAAAAAGCTCCTCCGGAACTTTTCAAATAGTCTTCGCCACCACAATTTCCCCCATCACAATAACCACCCCAGACCACCATCTGGCTTCCGGTCCAAACTGCTGTGGAATCGGCACGCTGGGTAGGGGCGTTTGCCGAACCCATTGGCAGCCAACTATTAAGGGCGGGATCGAAAATTCCGCCGTCATTAAAATAAACTCCCGGGTCTGATCTTCCTCCCCAAACAAGAAGGCGGCCACCGGTCCATATTTGGGTATGCGCCCAACGAGCGGAGGGAGCACCCGAGGGCGCCACTACGGACCAAGAGTTGGTAATGGGATCGTAAAGAGAGCCTGTGGCAACCGGATGTACCGCACCGGCGAGAATGTCGTACCCGCCCCAAACGACCATGTGTCCCCCGGTCCAAGTAGCTTCATGGTGCACTCTGGCTGAAGGAGCGCCTGTTCCGTTAGTCTGAGAGACCGCGTTCCAAACGGGAGTTCGCACCGAGGGGGTGTATTGACCGCCGCTAGAGGTCGAGACCCCGCTGACTAACCCACCCCACACGATCATCTTCGAACCCGTCCATACGGCAGTATGGAAATCACGGCCAGCCGGCACGCCGACGCCCGTTGATGTGGAAGCCCAAGTGTTAGATACCGGCTCATATTCTCCTCCGGCGTTAGAATAAACAGACGCCGAGTCGAGTCCGCCCCACACGATCATCCTTGAACCGGTCCAAATAGCGGTGTGTAAATATCTCCTATCAGGAACAGAGGGACCGACCACGGATGTCGCCGTCCACGTATTGGCAATCGGATCGTACTGGCCTCCCGTATTGGATTGCACGCCGCCATCAAGCCCACCCCAAATGATCATCTTCGAACCCGTCCAAACGGCGGTCTGGTAAAAGCGCCCCGAAAGCACACCCGCACTATCGGCAATCGATGACCAGGTGTTGGTGAACGGGTCGTACTGACCTCCGGTGGTAGTGTAAGTCGTTACGACGTCGAGCCCACCCCAAACGATCATCTTCGAACCGGTCCATACGGCAGATTGAAAATATCTCTTGGTAGGAACATTGCTACCGACGCCGTTAGCCGTCGCCGTCCAGGTATCAGCTATCGGATCGTATTGCCCTCCGGTGTTGGATGAAGAACCGTTTTCAGTCCCGCCCCACACAATCATCTTCGAACCCGTCCATATGGCGGTATGGAAGTCACGGCCAAGAGGCACACCGGTTCCCGTAGAAGTGGGAGACCAGGTATTGGTTATGGGATCGTATTGCCCGCCGCTGTTGGAAAAGCCCATCACCACATCGAGCCCGCCCCACACGATCATCCTCGAACCGGTCCATACGGCGGTGTGATAATACCTCGCCGCAGGAACATTGATACCGACGGAAGTGGGAGACCAACTGTTGGTAATCGGATCATAGCAGCCTCCGGTGTTGGAAGAGCCCATCACTACATCGAGTCCGCCCCACACGATCAATTTTGAACCGGTCCACACCGCACTATGGCGGTAACGGCTGGCAGGAACCGTGGAATCGTTCAATGTAGGAGTCCAACTGTCTCCCACTATCGCAGCCGTTATCGAGAAACCACCAGGAGAATTCGCAGTCCCCGTCGACGCGGCCACACTGATAGCGCCAGAAGTGGCTCCAACGGGAACCACTGCAGAAATCAGAGTGTCGCTATGAATTGTGAAAACGGTAGAGATGCCGTTAAATTTTACCGTCGACGCGCTAGTAAAATTACTGCCAACCAAGGTCACAAGGGTTCCAATGGGTCCAACATTAGGAGTGAAACTGGCAATGGTTATTTGCCCCCCTAAAAAGGTGAAAGGAGTCGAGTTGGCAATTCCAAAAGGGGTCGTAACCAATATATTTCCCGTAGTGGCCGACGCGGGAACGACAGCTGTTATCTGGGTCGAACTATTCACCGTATAGGTGATCGCCGACCCGGTATTAAATTTAACGGAGCTGGCCCCCGTGAGATTGGTCCCCGTGATTACGACGGAGTCACCAGGGACCCCGGAAGTTCGAAAAAAACTTGAAATAGTGGGAAGGCTACCCACCGCGAAACTGGAACTAGAAGCGACAGTTCCTCCGGGGGTGGTCACCCAAAAAGTTCCCGTAACGGCTCCTACAGGCACGGTGGCCGCTATTTGTATCGCCGTTCCCCCTGGATTAACCGAAACGCTTATCGAAGTGGAAGCACCGCTAAAGGTAACCGAGGTTGCGCCGTTCAGATTAGTACCGTTAATTGTGAGCGTGGAACCTGCTGTGCCCGCGTTCGGGCTGAAACTAGTGATTGTAGGCGGCGGAATTACCGTGAAGGGGGTAGCCGAGGTGGCGGTTCCCCCTGGAGTGGTTACCGTAATTGTTCCCGTAACCGCTCCAGTGGGAACGGTAGCCACCAGCTGTGTCGCCGTTCCCCCCGCACTTATCGCGGCTGGGACTCCACTAAACTTGACTGAAGTGACCCCGCTTAAATTAGTTCCATTAATTGTGACCGAACGTCCTTCTGGTCCCGTGGTTGGACTAAAAGTCGTGATCGTCGGCGCCGGAATAATCGTCAATGAACCGCTACTGGTGGCAACTCCACCTGGTGTGGTCACTGAAATGGTTCCTGACGTGGTTCCGGCGGCAACTACCGCTGTGATTTGAGAATTGTTTACAACAGTAAAACTAGCTGCCGAAGTTGTGTTAAAACTGACGGCCGTGGCTCCCGTTAGTGTCGTCCCGCTGATAGTTACTGTGGCGCCAATACCAATCGAAACCGGAGTGAAACTGCTAATGGTGGGGAGAACGAAATAGCTTGAACTACTGCTAGTTGTTCCACTGGTATTAGAAATAGAAAGGGCTCCCGTCGTAGCGCTAACGGGAACGGTAGCGCTAATTTGCGAATCACTAAGGATAGTGAAAGAGGCTGCCGTTCCGTTGAATTTTACGTT
>JAYVQZ010000133.1:0-2531 GCA_043776735.1 Deltaproteobacteria bacterium
CTTCAAAAGTTAGCAGGATGTCCCTAAATACTTTGTCTCCCAGAATTTTCAATTTATACCCCCGTTGGACGTGCCATGTTGGCACTATTTTTTAAATTGGGGATATCAATAAAGAAGCTATTAGTTCCGTTGGCGTTGTTGGCCTCTCAGGCCTTTGGATCTCATTTTCAAATTTGCGAAGTGGACGCGCACATTCTCGAGGTAAACGACGTGGCTCGTCTAGATGGGGTGGCCATTTTCATGAATCCGCATTTCATGCACGGCAAATCAGACTTCGATCAGGTGATGAAACTTCAAGTCAACAACGTGGGAAAAGTGGAAGGCCATGGCGGTTGTATTTCAAAAGGCAGTACTCCTCTTCTTTCCGTTAAAAAGGAGCAGGTCGGAACCTACAAAAAGGGTCAGGCCCTTAAGCTCCAATACAAAAATGTCGGCGATGTTTCTGGAAGCCGCATCTCTTGGGAAATTATAAAATAGGCAAGTAGAAGCAAAAAAAAAGGGTTAAGGCAACTAAGAATTACTCCTTATTGCCTTAACCCTATAATCGCTACCAACTGGTAGTGGTGTAGTCTTTTAGGAATTTTCCCCAAACGTGAACGCCATTATTGATTCCAGAAATAAAGGGATCGCAAATTCGGGCTGCACCATCAACAATATCCAAAGGTGGCTGAAAGTCGTGCTCTTCTTGTTTGGCAGCCGTTAACTGAGCCGGATCTTCGTCAGTTACCCAACCGGTATCCACCGCATTCATAAAAATGCCATCTTTGGCGTAGTCGGGGGCTGATGTGAGCGTCATCATATTCAAAGCCGCCTTGGCCATGTTCGTATGAGGGTGTTTGTCTGTTTTTGTGTAGCGGGTGAACTTCCCCTCCATGGCCGAGACGTTTACGATGTGTTTATCATTTGTCCGATTTCGCATCATCAATGGCTTAAGCTTACTGCACAAAATAAAAGGGGCGATTGAGTTTACCAACTGTACTTCAATCAACTCTGGAGTGGGAACGTCGGCCAACTTCATTCGCCAGCTGTTCGTTGGGCGTAGATCTACTTGCTGAAGATCGGCATCGCACTTCCCTTCGGGGAAAAGCGCGGCGTCTTTAACGTTCTCTTCCGGCGAGTAGGGGACCTGAGAGAGTAATGAGGGCGCACGAAGTCCGATCGCTCCCCCCTTCAAGGCTAGTTCAGTAACCCAGGTATCTTTGGCAAGTTCTGCATAGTGAGGAGTAGAACACTGAGCCAAGGCAACGTTCTTCCAAGCCTCTTGGGCGCGGAGAGGATGTTGCTCGTCTAAAGACAACTGGTGAAAGGGCTTTGATTCCCATTCTAAAAGGTGCTGGTAAAAGCCAGGCGGACGGCGCACCGTCTGGGCAGCATTATTGATCAGAAAATCTAATCCGGTCTGCGTCTGATTTAAATATTCAGTGAAGAGCTCAACACTCGGGGCATGCCTAAGATCGAGCCCGTGAATTTCCAACCGATCTTTCCACTGAGAAAAATCGGCTTCGCGAGCAAAACGGCGAGCCGCGTCGATGGGAAAACGCGTGGTGACGATCACTTTGCAACCCGAGCGAAGCATTACAATGGCGGCCTGGTATCCAATCTTTAGACGGGCGCCGGTGATTAATGCCACACGACCGGTCAAAGAGGCCGTCTGAAATCTCTTTGCGTAATTAAGATCTCCGCACGATGTGCACATAGCATCGTAAAAAAAGTGCAACGTATCGAACTCCACCTTACAAACATAACAGGCACGCGGCCGATTTAATTTCGGTCGTTGCTCTTGCGACTGAGGAAGTAGTTTTGCCGGCGGAGGAATAAAAACTGCCGACTGTCGAGCTTCACGAATGACGGTAGTCGCTACGTTTTTGCGATCGGCGACAAGCTCTTTTCGCTTTTTACGACGGCGGTGCTGCTTGGCCACTCTCATGATGTCCAACTTGTCCGGACGGGATACCAGGCCTGCTGCTATTAAAAGGTCCTTACGCATCTCTTGAGAGATCGTAGAAAGGACGGTTCGGTCCGTAAGGATCGATTGCAGCATCTTCGTACAGGCCTGAACCTGAACGGGGTCTAATGCTGGCACCTTGGGCAGGTATTTATCGTTATCTTCGTGGCTCATTTAAGGGCGGCATCCTACACGAAAGGCTTTTGATAATCATCTCAGAGTAGAAGACTAGGTGGATCTTTGAACGATTCCGAAAACTTACTTGCTTAACTCCATACCACCGTCATTGCAAGATTCCTTAGGCCTACAAGGTGTCAGTGTCCTTCCAAGCTTTAAAGGAGACTGACACCTTTTTTCCCCGGACCCTTGGTCCGAGTGGTTGTTTTTTTGTGGTTTGTCACTAGTCCTCACGGGACGCGACGGCAGTCTCGACCTAGGAGCTACAATACCTTACCCCTTTCTTTTCTTGGTCAAGCCCCGGCCGAGGCCAATTGCTCCAAGATTAGAGCGCCCAGGTGCTCGATCTTATGCTCGCCCATTCCATAAACCGACTCGAGATCGCTAAGGCGCTTGGGGTTTTTTTCGG
>JAYVQZ010000134.1:0-9826 GCA_043776735.1 Deltaproteobacteria bacterium
GGTCGATGAGATTTAAAGGAACCTCTCGAGGTAAGGACTGGAACGACGTTGCCTCCCAAGTCTACCGACTGGTCTTGGCTCGCTCCATAGCCATGGTCCGTTCCGCCAAAAGGGTAGGGCTGGACACTATCTTTTTCTATGACGAACCAGGGCTTTTTGGTCTGAATCCGGGGCACATTCGCCACGCCCTTGGGCTTAGTGAACTTAATCTTAGTCTTAAAACCTTGCGCAAAGAGGGAGCCCGAGTCGGGATTCACTGTTGCAGCGAGACCGCGTGGGGCGCTCTGTTTAATACCGATGCCGATCTCATTTCTGTGGACGTGGGAATCTCTTTGAGCTCGGTCCTGGCGTGTCCCGAATTAGGGGCCTTTCTCGATAGAGGGGGAAGGCTCTCGCTGGGCGTCATTCCTTCGGTGAAAAGAGAGGCGGTAGAACCAAAAAAACTGGCGGCAGATTTGGTTCACCATATTAGTCAGAGTACACTCACGCCAGAGCAACAGAAGTTATTGCTTTCGGACTCCTGGCTGACCCCCGCCTGCGGTTTGGCTTTACACACTCCGGATGAAGTAGAGCACACGTTGGAAAGCTTAAGCGACGTTCGCCGACGGATTACTGAATTTTATAAGCCGTAAACTTGAGGGTGAAGGTGGTCTGGCTGGGAATGGCTAGTCCCTCAACCGATTTTACCACTTCAGTCGGCTTGCCCCAGGGCGCTAAGGTCTCCACGTCTACTATCGGCTCTTCCCTTTTTTCGGTGCGGCTCGTATCCAGAATTTGGCAGTGAATTTTTGCTGCCCCGCTTTCTTGGGAAATTGCGTTCACTTTAAATTTGTACTTCCCCTCAAAGGCAGAACCCCACGCTTTATCAGAACCCAATAAGAAGCCCAAATGACGCGACGATTCCGCGTTTATGCCAACTATCAGATCCACCTTGGTCGCCGCCATGACGGCTAATGAATTAAGCATGACTACTAGCGCCAGTATTTTTTTCATCTGCTTATTATAGCAAAGGCCTGTTTCTAAGCCATTGCCTTGATCCCCTAAAGAAAAAGGTGCCAGTTGCCGATGCGGGGATAGGTGATCTGATGAAGGCATTCACAATACTTTTAGGTTTATTACTCGCGCTGCCGGCTTTTGCTGCGGATGCCGCTAAGGCAACTGAAGAAAAGTCATCCGAGGCAAAGCCAACTGAGGCCAAGGCAAGCGATCCTAAAGCGTCTCCCAAGGAGGCGGGCAAACCGGCATCGCCCATAAAACCAGTAGATGAGGAAGATGAGGGGGACGCAGCCACCGTGCGCGCTGTTCCCGAAGGCTGGATTCCCAACTACCGATTTCCCAAAAAACCAGAGTCCGATCTTTTTAGCATAAACTTTGGTGCCAATATTTATTTTCCACAGGCATCGCTCAACGTGCTCATCGCCAAGCGTGTGACCATTGGGGTAATGCCCTTTTATTTTAAGTACCGTTTTCAAGGGGTCGATAGCATTCACACGGGTGGTCTTCTCACCGTTTCGGCCTATCGGGTTGACGATCTGAAAGGGCTTTGGGTTTTCGCGGGTATCGGCGGCAGCCAATCAAAAACTAGTTTTGTGGATGGCAGAGCGTCAGGAACTCAACCCTCAATCGTTTTGGCAACTTCACTGGGATACCGCTGGCGCTGGGGACATTTCAACGCCGGGGTTTCGGTTGGCGCCATGTATTTCCAGCAGCTTGTTGTAAGTACCTTTCACTACGGCTTGGGAGTTTTGTATCCCGCCGCAATCTACGATCTTGGTTTTAGCTGGTGAGGAAAGAATGAAAACAAAAACAGCCTTTTGGTTGAACACACTCGGGGTTGCCGTTTTCCTGATTTTTGAAGGGTATTTAACCGGTTGTGGAAAAATTAGCGGCTTACCGGTTGCAGTTCCTCCCTCAATAATTCCTGGCATTCCTATCGCCCCTCCGCCACCTCCCATTGGAGTGGTGAACAACTCCGATGGCTTTTATGTGATCAACCGCACTAACACGAACTACACCTACGTCGGGCATAAAGGAAACGCCACGATGTCGACACCCTGTGTGGCGGTGGCTGGAGAACTTGCCGACTGCTATATCGAAGGGCAGGAGTTGGACCTCTATTATGCAGGCGTGGACTTGCAGTATAACGTTCCGTCCTCGTTATGTACCTACTTTCGAATTGCCCCTTATTATTATTTCACCCGTCCGACTGGGGCTGGACCGGCTTCCGTTCAACTAGACACAGATAAGAATGGCGTCACCGGTATCGATACCAATAGTGATGGAACGATTACCGGCGGCGAACCGGTGTTCAGCTCTGTCAGTTGCCAATACGACTATACTCCGGATGGCCCCAATTGCTGCGGCGGAAAATATACTCTTGTTAGCCGAACATGGAGTGCTGCCCTCAATCCGCCCACGGGCGCTTATCAAACCACAACAACGACTAATTTGAGCTGGGGCGGATCTCCAGCGAACTGCTTCTCTGGCCCCGCGATGAAGACTCAAAACAAAGATCCTTATGGGCGACCTACGGACTCATTGAGCTATATTGGCGGCTCAGGAGTCAATAGTGTCTATTCGGTAAGTGCTCCACTGGCTGCTGGAAAAGTGGGCAATATTTTTGTCGCCAATTTTTTCGACACCGCAGATTACTTGCATGTCGGCACACCCGCCGTCAATTTGGGTTTTCCTAACAGTCTTAATGCGGTTACCGTTAGTGGTGTTAGTTATGCTCCAAACCAATATTACGACTATCAGTGCCTCGACGCTTCCGAAGAGCTTATCGCAGAAATTCGAATGCATGTTCGTTCCTGGACAAAGAAGAGTAACTTTTTAGACCTCGTGGCAAACCCCGGCCTTTACCAGATTTCAGGTTCTGAGCCGGCCCCATGGAATACGGGCTACGATTTCTGGGATAGGAATAACTGGCATACCTTTAAGACCGATGTGTGCACCACTCCTGGCGCAGGTTGCGGGTTTCCGGGAGCTAGTGAGTAATATTAATTTTCTTCGACGATAGCTTTGGGCGGCCGAGAGCTGCCCACCCAGCCTAGTAACACTACTAAGGTCACCACATAGGGGAAGACCTGAATAAACTGCACCGGAAAACTAAATCCAAATATCTGAGTGCTCTGAAGCCGAATCTGCAAAGCGTCGACTAAACCAAATAAAAGACACGCGGCTGCGGCAGGAAGCGGGCGCCACTTTCCAAAAATAACAGCAGCTAAGGCAATAAAACCGCGTCCTGCCGACATGTCCCTAGTAAATTGGCTGGAGTGGGAGATGGAAAGAAAAGTTCCCCCGAAACTCACTACGGCTCCGGCTAATAACAGTGACCACCAGCGGACTCGGACAACCGAACCCCCAGCGGCCCGAAGCGCCATAGCTCCATCTCCTGCTGCCCAAAGGCGCAGGCCGGGTCCGGTCCGCGTGAGAAAAATATGGACGGCAAAGGGAAGTAGAAGTGCGAGATATACCAGTGGTTTATGTTCGAAGAAGACTTTTCCTAAAAAAGGAATCTGACTTAATCCGGGAATGGGCCAAGCAGAAAAGCGGATTTCCATGGGAATGGCTGGCGTGTTGGTCGCACTTCCGTAAAAAGCTTTGTTAAGTACGGGCGTGATTCCGCTGCAAAAAAAGTTCACCGCAACACCGCTGACTATGGCGCCCGTCTTTCCGTGCTGAACCAAAAGAGAATGCAGGCCTAACGCAAAGGCACCCGCTAACATGCCAGCCGCAGTGGCTACCCACGGGCTGTGGCTGCTGAGATTTACCACGGCGGCAAACCAGGCGGCCAAAACGAGAGCTCCTTCCAAACAGATAGTGGCAATTCCGGCGCGCTCGGCCAATAGGCCGCCCATCGCGGCAAAGAGCAACGGCGTGGCAAGACGAAGGGTGGAAGCGAGAAGTTCGTCCATGCTTACCCCTTCCTTCTCTTCTTAAGGGATTCCCAAATCCCCTGGCTTGCGGCTACGGCGATGAGCACTGCCTGCAAAACAATGGAAAGCTCTTTGCTTACGTGATCGGAGAGAAACTCTAACTCTCTTGCCGAGTTGTGGAGAGTTCCAAAAAGAAGGGCCGTTCCTAAGATGCCAATCGGGTGAGCGCGTGCGAGTAGGGCAACCGCGATTCCTGTAAATCCATAGCCAGGGGAGAATCCCTCAACCATCGCGTGGCGGTAGCCCATAACTTCATTGACCCCTACCAGTCCGGCCATGGCACCGCCAAAGGCCATTGCCAACGCCGTACGACTTGCCACAGAAATGCCAGCAAAAGCAGCGGCTCTGGGATTTCGCCCCACCACCCGTAACTCAAAACCCAGGGGAGTCTGTTTCATCAACTTATGACAGAGTATGGCTAGGGCGATGGCCATAAAAAGAGACAGGTTTACGGGAGTCGTTGCAAACCAGTTTAGGCCCAGCGAAGAAGCCAACGAGGAGAGTAGGGAAAGTTGAAGCTTTTCTGGGATGGGGAGAGTTTGAGGAGCCTGAACTTGCGGATCGGCAAATGGATAAAGCAGGAGATAGTCAACAATGCCCACGGCGATGAAGTTTAGTAGGATGGTTACAATGACCTCATGGGCGCCTCGTTTGGCCTTCCACCACCCTGCTAAGCCACCCCAGACTCCGCCAGCCATGGCACTAAGGAGGATCACCAGCGGAATTCCCACTGCCGAAGGAAGCCCGGCTAAGAATCGCCCGGCGATGACCACAGTGATGGCGCCCCACATGAGCTGCCCTTCCGCACCGATATTAAAAAGTCCGGCTTGATAGGGAATGGCGACCGCTAATCCGGTAAAAATAAGTGGAGTGGCGTAAAAAAGGGTGTAGCCCAGACCAAAACTGGTGAATAGCGAATTAGAGAGGGCTTCGGCAAGCAACGAAGGCCGTTCGCCAACCGCAATAAGGATTCCGCTGGCCACAAGTAAAGCGGCCAAAAGCGCCAAGAGGGGGCCAGCCATTTTTGAAAATACATTTTTCATTGGCCTCCCATCATCCAGCTTCCAAGCTGTTTTTCATCGGCCGATTCACGGGTAGTCTCGCCTTGAACGGCTCCCCGGTAGAGAACCAAAATTCGATCGCTAAGCATGAGAAGTTCATCTAGTTCTGAGGAGAGCAAGAGAACCCCGGTACCCTGTTTCTTAAGAGCCAAAAGCCGGTGGTGGATGGCGTCCGTTGCCCCGATGTCCACGCCCCTGGTGGGATGGGCGGCGACCAGAAGAGATCTTCCCAGAGCTAGCTCGCGCCCTAAAATTACCTTTTGCTGATTTCCGCCCGAAAGACTGCGGATGGGAATACTGGAATCGGTGGGACGCACGTCAAAGTCAGCAATAATGCCATTGGCGTGAGCCAGAGCCTTTTCGTCATCGAGCCAAATTCCCTTTTGGAATTGCGGGGAACGCTGCTGGCCCAATAAGGCATTTTCCCAAACTGAGAAATCCAGCACTAAACCTTCACTTTGTCGGTCGGGAGGGATGACGGCGACTTGGGGCGTGCGCGCATTCTCGCCGCGATGACGTTTTAGATTTTTGCCGGAGAGCAGAACGTCCCCCGACGTCAATGCTCGAATCCCAGTAACCACTTCCACCAGTTCCTGTTGGCCGTTGCCTTCCACTCCGGCGATGCCCAGGATCTCGCCTTTATGAACTTTTAGCGAGAGGTTATTGAGCAGTAAGCGTTGGTGGGAGGGATCGCTTGATTTGAGGCAGCCCTCCCGTATTTCCAAAACAGAGTTTGGGCTAACATCCACAAGGGGGCGAACGGGCACTACACGTTTTTTTCCGATGATCGCCTCACCGAGCGACAGGCTGTCCATAGCGGAGGTCTTCCCGTTGAGTGTGACTTTTCCCAAGCGAAGCACGGTGACGCCGTCCGTAAACTGCAAAATTTCTCTCAGTTTGTGAGTGACAAAAAGAATCGTCTTTCCCCGGGCCTTAAGCAGTGACAATCGCTCTAGTAGCTTGTCGACCTCTTGAGGGATGAGAACGGCTGTGGGTTCGTCGAGGATCAGAATTTGGGAATCTCTAAAAAGAAGTTTAAGCAGTTCCACTTGCTGGCGCTCGCCTACACTTAGTCGTTCCACCGGTACATCCAGTGGCACTGAGATACCTGCCTCATTGGAAATTGTTTTTAAACGCGCCATCACCGCATCTTTTTGTAACCAACCTGTCTCTTCGCCTAAGAGCACATTTTTCCAAGCGGGAAGACTTCCCACCAGATGAAAATGTTGGTGGACCATGCCAATCCCGTGGCGAATGGCGGCTTGGGGAGAGCGGAAATCCTGGGGGAGTCCGTTTAACAGGATTTTTCCGCTGGTCGGACGCTCCATTCCGTAGAGCATTTTCATTAGAGTCGATTTGCCGGCGCCGTTTTCACCAACGATACCGTGGAAACTACCGGCCCCCACGGAAAAGGTAATCCCGTCGTTGGCGTGAAAGCTGCCATAAATTTTGGAGAGCGATTGAAACTCAAGCGCTGGCGTCTGGATCACGACGATCTTTTCTTTTGAATTTCGTAATAGTCGGGAGGGTGGACAGACCCTTTGAGAATTTTCTCTTTAAACTCGTTGGCTTTTTTAAGGACGTCGGGCGCCACTATCGACTTGTTATTTTCATCCATGGCAAAATCGATTGCGTTCTCTTTGATTCCCAGTGCATAGGATCCCGCCTCAAACTTACCCTGAGCCTCTTTTTCAATGGTCTGGAACACCGCAAGATCTACCCGTTTTATCATGCTGGTGAGAATGCGTCCGGGCTTCACCCAATTCTGATTGGAGTCGACCCCGATTGCGAATTTCTGAAGCTCTTCAGCAGCATCAAACACGCCAAGAGCGGAGGCTCCTGCAGGGGCGAAAATAACGTCAACTTTCTTTTGGTACTGCGAAGCCGCAAGCTCCTTGGCTTTTGTGGGGTTTTTCCACGAATCGGAGGTGGAACCCACGTACTGACTGAGCACATTAACTTTGGGCTTGGCGGCAATGGCACCGGCTCGGTAACCCATTTCAAATCGCCGGATAAGAGGAATGTCCATGCCTCCAATAAATCCCACACTATTGGTCTTGGAAGTAAGTGCGGCGATAACGCCTACGAGGAAGGAACCCTCATGTTCTTTAAAAATTACGGAGCGGACATTAGGCTGTTTCACGTCAGAGTCGACCACTAGAAAGTGTATTTTCGGGAAGTCCTTTGCGACCTTCTCGACGGCCGAGGCCTGAACAAAACCAATCCCAATGATGAGTTGGTATCCGCGTTGGGCGTACGTTCTTAGAGAGGGCTCAATCGCGGTATCGTCTGAGGCCTCAACCACTTTGAGTTCAATGCCAAATTTTTTCTGAGCTTCAGTGGCCCCGGCAAAGGCAGCGGCATTAAACGATTTGTCGTCTCGGCCCCCTTTGTCGAGAACCAATCCGACTTTGAGCGGTGCTCCGAAAGCCGTGGTGGGTAAGAGTATGCCCAAAACAGCAAATATAACGACGATCAATGATTTAAAGGTCCCCATGGCACGGCAAGTTAGCGTAGGGCACTTAGGGATTCAATGGCTATTTGGGCTGGCAACACAACTTCCCGGCACCAAAATACTCTGGTAAATCATAGCTATTGCAGCCAGAAATACTCCTTTTTGCTAAACAGGTCTCACTGAGTTTTGCGTCGGAAAGTTCCGAGCGTATAGTTTTGTCAGACATTGAACTTAACCTCTTCTCGGGGGAAACCCTTGCCCTCTTGGGACCTAGCGGTTCCGGGAAGAGTGCTTTGCTCAGGGTACTCGCCGGCCTGTTGCCGCCCACTTCCGGCCAAATCAACTTTTTAGGGAAATCCCTCTATCCCATGAGAGTTTCTCGTCACAGGGAATTGTCGCGGGATCTGGGCATTGCCTTTCAAAAAGGGGGGCTCATCGACTCCCTTACGGTGTCAGAAAATCTGAGGCTACCGTTGCTTGAGGCTATGGCCCTATCTGAAAGTGAAAACGGCGAAATCATTGAGGCCGCCCTTCAAGCCGTCGGTTTAGACGGAACCGAAGCCTTATTTCCTCGAGAGCTATCCGGAGGGATGCAAAAGCGATTAGGAATTGCCAGAGCCTTTCTCCTGGCAAAAAAGCTAGTGATTCTAGATGACCCCACCGCGGGGTTAGATCCGGTCACTTCTGTTGCCATTTTGGATCTTGTAGCGGAATTGAAAATAAAAAAATCGCTCACCGTCATTTTGGTGGGGAGTCAGCCCGAAGAGGTGCTTGCGTTAAGCGACCGAGTGGCATTTATCGAAGACGGCAGACTTCTTAGCGTGGGAACGCTCACGGAGGTATTGGCCGGTGCTACAGAGACTGTGAAACAGTATTTTAGCCGGGAGATTTTGTTATGATCCGACTCGACGCTGTTTCAAAAAGCTTTGGGTCCAAGCGGATCTTAAAAGAGTTTTCTTTTGATATCCCCGATGGCGAGATCTGTTTTGTGTTAGGGAAGTCTGGAACAGGAAAATCGGTTTTACTAAAAAACATTTTGGGATTGATGCCACCTGACAAGGGCAAGATATTTGTGGATGAGTTTTCTGTGACCGAGTTAACCGCGCAGAACCACCTCGAACTCTTTAAGCGTTGTGGGATAGTCTTTCAGTTTCCTGCTCTGCTGGACTTCCTCACCGTCTCTGAAAACATCATGATGGGGCTCCCAGAGTTTTCTAAGATGACCACTTCGCAATGCCGAAGGCGCAGTCTGCCGTGGTTAACTCAAGTTGGTTTAGACGATGCGGTTTCCGGTTTCCTGCCCACAGAGCTGAGTATTGGTGTGCAAAAAAGGGTGGCTATTGCCCGCGCTTTGGCTGTAGGGCCGCGCCATCTTCTCTTTGATGAGCCTACCACGGGGCTAGACCCGGTGGCTTCCGATGCCATTCACGCTTTGATACGCAACGTTTCGCGTCTGCATAAGATGACTGCAGTGGTGGTTTCCCATGATTTAGGCAGGGCGATCAAAGTGGCGGATCGCATTTTCCTTATAGAGGGAGGGGAGATCGCCTTTAGAGGATCCCCTGCTGAATTTACCCAATGTACGCATCCCACTGCGGTCGATTTTCTGCAGGCCACCCGGCGGGCTGTCCGGGAGCGGAGCGAAAAATGAGCCTGATCCAGACTTTCTCCGCCCCCTTTCTTTTCCTTGGCGAGGCTTTGGGTTCCCTTGCGAAACGGGAATGGCCGCGAGGCGCGGTCATCGATCAGATGTTTCGTGTGGGGGTGGGCTCAATCCTCACCGTGGTCTCCACGGGGCTGTTTGTTGGCGCTATTATGGCGGTGCAGGTAAGTCTGGAACTTCGCGATTTTGGCGCTCAAGGTTTTTTGGGCGGCCTTACAACGTCAGTCACCTTGAGAAACGTAGGTCCCATTCTGATTGCCTTTTTGCTCGCGGGCAAAGTAGGTGCCTACACTTCGGCAGAGTTAGGCAATATGCGAGTGACGGATCAAATTGAGGCGATTCGCTGTCTGGGAATCAACCCCATTAGCTTTTTGATTGCCCCTCGGTTTTTAGCGGTGGTGCTTTCTTCGTTTTGCCTTTTGATGATCGGATTATTGTTTACCCTGCTCGGCGGGCTTGCCATTTCGTCCTGGCAACTCGATGTCAACGCACTCTATTTTCTGAGGGAAGTCCCGCGCTTTGTCACCTTGCCAAGTTTTGCAATGGCTCTGGTGAAAAGCCTGTTCTTTGGTCTGCTAATCGGATGGGTCAGCTGTTACCGCGGCTACTTTACAACTGGGGGAAGCGCAGGAGTGGGGGAGTCAGTTCGCCGAACCTCGGTGGAGTGCTTAGTTCTGATCCTAATTTCTGACTACGGGATCTCTTTTAT
>JAYVQZ010000135.1:0-9795 GCA_043776735.1 Deltaproteobacteria bacterium
TAAAGAAAGACCCTTTACTCTCTAAGGAGGCTACACTTAATGGGCAGGAGAACCCTGCGGAGTGCCTGAGGTGCCATGGCCAGGACCCCCGCCCTTTCACCGACTCCTACCCTTTGTGGCCAGGCTTTTATGGAAGTGTGCGCGACACCTTTCCCAAGAAATCGCCTGAGCTTCCCTTTTATCGAAAATTTATCAAAGCACAAAAAAACGCTAAAACCGGGGTATACCACCAGCTGAGCTGGCCTAAAGGAACTTCAGTCCCCCCGTACTTAGATCCTGCTAAATACAACCCCAACACTGTAGAAGGTTCTCTCAATCATTTGAAGTTTCTTCCCAATACTCGTTTAGGAATGGCGCTCACCGAACTCAACCGAAGAAGGTTGCAGCGCAAATTGGAAGCTTCACCTCAGTACCAAAAGTATAAATACGCCATTCTCTCAGGGTTTTTGGGTTGTTCCTATTTGCCCATCAATGAACAAGACGTGAGCACAGTCTATGACGCATTGGTGTTGGAAAATGCCGACCGGCTTCAGCGGTTGGGCAGTGTTCCCGTGGGACCAGGGGCCACCGATCTCAATATGATGGAGCTTGGTTTTTATGGAAACGTCGTTCAGGTCCTCTACCTGGCTAAAGCACTTGAAGTGAACAGCGGGGACTGGTCAATGGCTTTTGAAGACCATTCCCTTTCCTATTTCGATGGCATCTTAAGTAGCGTCTATGAAGACAAAGACTTCTACCTCAAGGAGGATTTTCTTTTAGAGATGCTCCGAGAAGCTTCCTCAAAGGAACCAGAGTTTCGTCCCTTTTTTCATCCCTATGCTGCCTACATGCACTTTGGATATCCTTTCGGCTTGCGTCTTGATTTGGCAGCCGCCAGTGCCGCCTGTCCTTTGCTCCTAAAAAAGCAAAAAGCAAATCCCATCGAACTGCCTCCTATGTCAACGACCGCTGCCCCCCTTCAAGTGGAAAAGCAGAACTCTTCCCAAGAAATTCTACAAAAGATTGGATTAGAAAATGAACCTTTTGCTCGTTGTATTTCTTGTCATGAGGGGCAAGCCGCTCTTTTTACCGGACGAAAGATTCCCTTTCGTGAACCAAAAATGCTCCGCGCCAAACTCAATGCCAAGAGTACCAGTAGCGACCGCACGCTTTATGAAGAAATCCTAGAGCGTGTACGTTCCGAAGCCGTTGGACACATGCCACCCCACGGAGAGCAACTCAACGCGTCGGAAATTAACGCGCTCGATCTCTATCTATCGAAAGTAAAAAAGCGGTAGGCGCCTGGCACCGGCTATCCCAAAACGGCACTTGGCAAGATCGCCCAGTCTTAGCTTTTGCGCATAAAAAAATTGGTACGCGAGTTGCAGCTTCCTTGGCCTGGACTCCTTGGTTGGGGGTTCTATTTTATTTACTAAGGAAAAATTATGAAAAATTTAATCATGGGCCTATTGGCCCTGTCGTCTGTTGCCCAAGCCACAAGCCCCGTATTTGAAACGGTAAAAGAGCCCGCTTCTACGTTGCACTCATTGCAGATTACCCAGGTAGGAAATGAAGGACTGGTTCTAAGAGACCGTTTCCAACATCCCTACACCGATTTCCTATTGGCGATTCCAGTCACCATCTCCACAGGAGATGCCTGCACCGGATTTGTAGGACAAATCACCGGGGGAAATGAAAAGCTCGTGGAAGTCACAGCTATTGGAGCAAAGAATCCCCTTCACGACACTTGCATTGCCGTATTGCCCAGTCCGGTTTCAACAACCTTGACGATTCAAATGAGAGTGCTCACAGGGGGATTTGTCCCCGCCGGACGTATCCAAAAACGGACCGTGCAGTTTAATGGAGTGGGCATGCAGGAGATTTCGCTCGATTTGACCAACAATACGGTCTCAATCAAGCCGGTAGGTCGCCGTCCCAGGTAGCTCCGCCTTCACTTCTATCGACGATATAAGGGGTCCGTGGCAGCGGTGTTGCCACGGACTTTTTTGTGTTTCCTCGCGATGCATTATGGGTTTTGCGAGGGAAAAAAGCTGTTTTAGGAGGGGAAAACCGCAAAAAAATCTTTGTTTCCGAGGGGGAATTGTTATTTTTCCGTATACATAATCAAAACTCCCCTTAATATTAGCCTTTGTTAGTTCATTAACTTTTTGGGGGTATCCTACAGATGGCAGCTAAAGCTAAGAAGAAGGCAACGACGACGAAGAAAAAAGCAACGACCAAGAAAAAATCTACTGGCAAAGCCGGTGGTGCGTTCATGGCTCCGTTGGCTCCAAGTGAAGCGCTAGCGCAAGTCGTTGGCTCTAAGCCCATTCCGCGTACGGAAGTGGTCAAAAAACTTTGGATCTACATCAAGAAGAACAAGCTTCAAGATCCAAAAAACATGCGCAATGTTCGCGCAGACAGTGCTCTTTCGAAAGTGTTCGGCGGCAAAGCCGTTGTTTCCATGTTCGAAATGACCAAATTGGTCAGCAAGCACCTCAAAGCCATTTAATTCTGGCTACGATTTAAGCGGGCGCCTCTCACGGGGTGCCCGCTTTTTTTTTGCGTAGATAAGTTCTTAGACTTTCTTATACCGAAAGCAGCTGGTGAAATGATCGTTCACCATTCCGACCGCTTGCATGTGCGCGTAGATGACGGTGGAGCCGACGAACTTAAAACCGCGGGCTTTTAAATCTTTGCTAAACGCATCAGACTCAGCGGTCATGGCAGGGACTTCGCCTCTATCCTTCCAGCGATTTTTTTTTGGTTTTCCCCCTACAAATCCCCAACAGTAGGCATCGAAGGAGCCAAACTCTTTTTGCACCTCAAGAAAACGCTGAGCATTATTTACGGCAGCAATAATCTTTAGCCGATTGCGAATGATACTTGGATCGAGAATGAGCCTCTCAATTTTCTCCGGCGTGAAATTTGCCACCCTCTTAGGATCGAAATCAGCAAACGCCTTACGGTACCCCTCCCTTTTTTTGAGAACGGTAAGCCAACTCAAACCGGCTTGCGCGGCCTCTAGAATTAGAAACTGAAAATGCTGAGTATCATCATGGACGGGCAGTCCCCATTCTTCATCATGGTATTTCAGATAAATAGGATCTTGGGTCACCCAGCTGCAGCGTTGAATCATCGAGAACTCCGTAAAGACTTTAGAATTACTCCAAAGAGAGAATTTTCCCCATAGTGCTTTTTTCGATTGGCAAGAGGGTAAACCTCTTTGGGCTCATGCTTAGTGCCACCGAGTTGATAGTCCATTCCCGCCCAGGAATCCTCTTGAAAGGAATAAAAGGCCCAGTGCCAATGATGGGCGTCTAGTAACGCCACCAGATCAAACAAGTACTTTTGGGCCCCTTGATTTGCGCGAAAAACACCAAACTCCGAGGCAACGATACGGTCAGAGGGAACCTGATATTTCTTCTGCCACGCCACCACCGGTTCTAAGAGTCGGGCAAGCTCGGCTTGATTCCATGAGATAACCGGAGGAGTCGAACTCTCTCCAAGAGGCGCCTTGCCTGGATAACTGTATTTCCCTTCGTTATGATACGAGGAGAAAGAATACGGCTCATACATATGAAACGAGTACAGAGCGTTTTGGTCGGCAAGTGGTCGCATCACCAAAAAAGCGGCCGGCAAAGAGTAAAAGCCGGAATCGATCACCAAGGGGGTTTTTGCGTCTACAGACCGAATGGCTTTGGCGATCCGTTCGTTAAAGAGATTAAGATCACG
The DNA here is from genome assembly GCA_043776735.1 of Deltaproteobacteria bacterium. GTDB lineage: Bacteria > Bdellovibrionota > FAC87 > UBA2466 > UBA2466 > JBGSST01. The sequence goes on from JAYVQZ010000135.1 coordinate 3,715, forward strand.
CGGAGTATTGCGAACCGACTCCGCCCATTTCCGGTAGTCCCCCGTGGCCCAGTCTTCAAAAATGGGTCGTACTTTTTCTGGATGCGGTTCATTGAGAATATTGTAACCAACCACTGCAGGATGATCTTTTAACACCGCCGCCAGCGCTTTCCAAAAAAGCTCAGTCTGAGCGTGGTACTTAAAGTCTTCCCAAATGCGAAAGTCGGATTTGTTTTCATTATGCTGAACCCACCGCAGTCCGGGGAGGCTTAGCTGACTCACTACGATTTTGATTTCCGCCTCTTGGGCCCAATCTAAGGTTTGTATCAGCTGAGCGAGATCGGGGGCACTGAGCCCCCTAAAATCGGAGTCTTTGGGGCCAATGAGAAAATCACCCACCGCTGCATTAGGGTCGTGGCTTTTCCATTTGTTAAAAACCAAACGTACTACCTGAACGCCGATTTTTCTTGCCTCTTGAAATCTCTCGCGGGTTTCCACCTCGTTGAAAAAGTTGGCCCCTTTGCGGGTGCGGTTCCAAAACTCGAGCTTCGATTGGGCGGTGGCCAAAACAGGGATGAAAAGGCAGGCTAAAATGAAGATCTTTACCATCGCCAAAAGCTAACACCAGAGACAAATCTTTGGCTATGGGACTTTTGCCCAGCCAAACGAGGTGGAGGACATTTCCTGCAACGGGCGAGCGTTGGGCTTCCCCTGAAGTAAAATCGCAGTCTGTTTTAGTTTATGATTTTTGTCGTCGAGATCGTGCCACCTGGCGAGAAATTCTGGAACCGGAATAAAGCCGCGCTTGCCAAAGGTTGAGGGGTCGACAAGATATACATTTTTTTCATCCAGACCGATGACGATGAGGTAATGGCCAAAATCCCACACGTTGTCATAGGGCTTTGCTTTTCCTTTGGTCTGAGCCTGTTGCCACGATTGGTTTTCTACAATGACCGGCTGATTAGCTGCGATACTTTTTTGCAGATCTCTTAGGGTGAGCCCGCTTTGGACCTTGGCGCTGATTCCGTGCTGTCGAATTAATTTGGCCATTTTGTCATGATCGGTGCCATTGATCGTCGTCCCTAATTTCTTCATCAAAAAGCTCTCTTGAAACTCATGCCCATAGTAAGCCAAAACCCCTTTTACCGCCGCCGCCCCACAGCTATAAGTGGTGCTTTGCTCCACCAGAGGGACGTCCCACAAGATTTTTGTTCCCTCTAATGAAGTCAACGACGACGGGATCGCAGCCAACGCCACGCCGCCAAACATTGCCGCTAACACAATGAGTCCTAACCCAAGAGAGAATCGCCCAAAGACTAGCACCGCACCCCCTTAACCATAGCCGACTATCGACTTTCCACTGAGCATCGGCAACATTGGGGTCGTGCGCAAAATCCTTTTCATTATCGGTCTTTTCATCGTTCTCGGACTGGCCGTGCGCCAGTTCCGCGCACCAACGTCGGGGACTTTAATTTCTGAAGGGAACGCCCCAACGCCCTTGGCGCACAACGTCAAAACATCCCCACCGTCTCCAACGACGGTAACTTACAACAAGCAGAAGTTTCAAAGGGGGACTTCCCCCAACGCCACCATTGAGGCCCGCAATGAGCCAAGCCACGTGGTGGAGTTTGTGGTGCGTGATGGAATTGCCATCGCCTTTAATGACATCATATTGGGCACCCCCGATGAAGAAACTCTCGCCTCTGGCCACTATGAGTTTCCTGCCCCGCAATACTGGGACCGCCCCGAGATACCTTTTGCCATCAATGCAGATGTGGAGCATCCCGATCAGATTCAGTTAGCCCTCCGTCATATTGAAGACAAAACTAAACTCCGCTTTGTTCCCTATGACAGCCAGCCGGATGCCCTGCTCTTTCAAAAGGGACCGGAGCATTGCGAGTCTGCGTTAGGACGCACTGGCGGATTACAGCCGATCCGACTAGCGGCCCACTGTGGGTGGAATGAAGTAATTCATGAGATTCTCCATGCATTAGGTTTCATCCATGAGCAGTCGCGGCTAGATCGGGACGTCTTTGTCGAAGTGCAATGGGATAATATTGCAGAAAAGTTCTGGCCCCAGTTTCAAAAACTTACTGAGGGTTTTCAAGGTCCGGCAAAAGGGGCCCCGTTCGATTACCATTCCATCATGATGTATGACCCCACAACTTTTACAAAACAGCGCGGGACGATCGCTCTTAAAACAACGACCTCAACATCGATTCAACCGTCCCATGCGGGCCTCAGTCCAGAGGACATCCGCCGCATCAAAGTACTTTTCCGTTTAGATTAAAGAGAATGCTTTTCATTGTTCGCAATGACGCGGCGTTGGTTAGTCTCCCTCGGGCCGACGAGGCACAATACACACGTCGCCTCTGCCATCCTTACGATCTTCAAATTCTATGGGACTTAAAAAGAGGTCCCTTTCACAACGCCGGCCAATGCCCTCTAGACAGGCCTTATTGTCGATTCGGTGATAGGCGTAGAGCCAGCCCATGCCCGCCGGATCACGCAGCGGAGAACCATGACCAAATCCGTAGACTCCCGATGGAATAAGGAACCTGCCCACCAGCCGATCGGGGTTTGACTCCCCAAGTCCAGTCACAGTTTTTGCCGCGACCCAGGAGACTCCATAATAGGCGGAATCATAATGAGCATGGCTAAATAGAAGGTAGACGTACTCTCCACGCCGAAAAAGGCTGGGCCCCTCGGCTATTCCCGCCGGCGTGCCGTTCCAATTCCAATCTTCCCCTTCGCGGGTTTTGGAAAAGCTCAACCGCTCTGAACAGGTGGGGCAGTAGTCAGCCAGTTTTTTTATTAGGGTGGTGTCCCCGGGACTAATGACCGATATTTTATGCACGGATGGCTCACATAACGTCCGTTCCGGATGTTCTTTTTCCATTTCTACAATACTGATGTGAAAACCGTGGTGTTTTTTTTCTTCCTGGTTTCGTGGTTTAGGATTGGAAAACCACGTGTAGGCCAAATAGGTATGATCCCCGTCACGAAAGTAGGTGCCGTCTATTCTGAAAGTTTGATCGCACTTTCCCAAAGCGCATCCTTTTTTTCGCACTTGAGTGTGGGGATAGCTGCCGATTTTTTCACAGCGCGGATTCACACCTATCGTTAGTGGTTCCAGCGGATCCGTCCCAAAGCCACCCTCCACTCCCGTAGCTGAGGTAACAGCATAAATTCCGGTATCACCGTCAAACGGGGGACAGGATCGGGGAATATTCGGTTCATGGTATTCCACCGCCGAAAAGAGCAGGAGCACTTTTTCTTCAGTAACCGAAAACAACTCCGGCGCCCAGATATTACAAAACCCTCGCCCATTGAGAAGTAACGGCCGTTCTCCGGTAGTCCCCGCAGCGGCGAAAACATTTCGAGGTAAATTCCAGTGAATTAAATCGATGGATTGCAGAAGGGGAACCCCGCTGGGTGCGGTGTAGGTTAAATAATACTTGCCTCGCCATAGAAAGATCTGAGGATCGGAACGGTCTCCAGTGAGAATTGGATTTTTAAAAGGCAACGGCATAGTCGTTGTGCGACCGGCGCAACCGCCAAGAACAAAAACGATCACCACCCAACCAAGTACTGCGACGCGCCTCATTTGATTCATTGTGGATTATTGTAATCCCACCAGGATTCCCACAGCATTTTTTCCCTAACGCGCTACTCGTTTCATTTGGCTCCGCAATTGGTATAAATACCTTTTTAAAGGGGGACTCTAATGACTCGTCGCATTTTAGCTTTACTCATTTCGGCCGGAATCGGCTGGAGTGCTCTGGCCACTGTACCTAGTGAACGCAGTTCTGCGCAAAGCAACGCAACCGGTGAATTAATTCACAAGGTTCGTTTGCGCATGCCTTATGGAACCAGCGTCTGGGAAGACACTTTTCCCGCTACCGGCTCTAATCCGCTTAAGATTAGCTTTGTAAGTGAACCAGGTTGCCGTCAGTCGCCATACGTTAATGCCTACGTTCGGGTAGCGGGAACCAACCATTGGCAGCCTACGACCTATACCGGCGGTTATGATTATTACAAGGGGGGGGCAATCGAAGGCCTTCGCTTTGAAATCAACAACCCGTACGTTCTAGGTTTGGTCTGCACCTGGAAGATCTACGCCAACACCGGCTTATCTTCTCCGCCTCCGGTACTGACTCAAGAGACACTGTTAGGAGCTCTCAGCTATCCCGGTGGCTTTGTTCAAAATCTGGAGATCGCCGTCCCTTCGAAAATGGTCACCCACTTTCGGATGGCAGTTCCTGCATTCTGCCAAGGGGTTGAAATCCTCGAAGCCAGCACAGTGACAGAGGGAGTCAAGGACAAGGCAAAGCTGCTTAACAAAGAGGCCAATCTTTTCACCGTGAATGAAGAGTCAGGATCGCGGATCTCAAAGATCGCAGTGACTCTCAATGGCCCTGTGGCAACGGCCTGTCAAATTCCGATCTTTATTACCGAGAAATAATTGTTGAATGGGTAAACTTGCACAATGCCCCGTCTCAACTTTGTTGAGACGGGGTTTTCATTTTTTTAAAAGGTCAGCTGAGCACCAAGGCCCACGTGAGTAAACCACGCGTTGCCACTCAAGCCAGAGACAGGATTGCCCAAGCCAAATTTGATCCAGGTGGTAGGTCCTAGAAACATTCCTGCCCCAATCGGATAAACGCTGGAGGCTAAAACAGTCGCTCCCATAAATACTTGGGTTTTACTGGAGAGTGTTGCAAGGGACAATGGCCCAGTAAAATTCCCCATGGGGATGGCAAAGAGTGCGCCGATCTGCAGGAAGTTTACGCTGGTATTAGAAAAAATATTTCCTCTATAGCGAAGCGCCACTCCCAAACTTAAGTCCACAAAGGTAGCCGTCGCAGAAAGGCCGCCGACACTTGCTCCACGATTGGCATGGTCGAGGCTTCCAAATAAGCCAAACACTTCACCCAGAAAATAATCAGCAGTAAACCCTGCTGCGGGAACCAAGCGGACATCCGAGTTGGTGTTTTCCCAACGCTGAATATCTAGGCCCGCATTGACATGAAAGACCAGCCCTTCCCGTTCCCCCAATTCGTCGGAGGGAGTTTGGGGCGCCAATGGAGCGATGTCTTTTACTTCTTTATGATCCGTAGCCTCTTTTACTTCATTATCTGGTTTTGCGTCCTTGGCCGCTTTTTCCACGGCAAATGTGGCTCCGCTGAGGGAAGTAAAGATGAGAACAACAGCAAATAAGCTACGAATCATTTGAGGCTCCTAAAGGGGTAATGCAAACCACAAAAGTTTTTACCAGGGTTTTAAGATTTGTCACAAGTCACATGGTGACGCGACGGCAATCTCAGACACAGAATCTCTCGGAAGACCGAAAGGGCACCGACGATTGAGACTCCCGGGCCCTAGGCCCGTGAGATCCTGTAGAAATGATTTGTTACAAGTCCCCAGCGGGGAGGTGACGGCGATTTGGGCGTTGGGCTTAGTTCGGACAGCTGATGACCGTAACTTCAGTAACCTCGATAACTGGTATGATGGGGTCGCCCTTAAACTCGACCACTGCCCGAAAACGGCAGTTCACTTGCTTGGTCACACCGCTAACGGTTCTGGATTCACGAGTAGTAAATTCGTAGGTGTGCCCTTTGGTGGTGGCCGATTTGATCGCAACCAGAAGAACGGGACCGCCAATCACTCGCCATGCTTTTTCTGATTTGAAGATCGCTTGTATCACCTTACCGCTCCAAGTAAACGGGCTAAGCGCCATTGCGTTTACAGAAAGTACGGCAAGTAACGTAACCAAAATAGATTTCATATTTTCCCCAAAAAATTATTGCCACGACAGAAAAGAAATTTATGGGGGGACCGGCCGATTGTCATCGCGCACCCTGTCCTGGCCGGGGAAGCGTAGAAAAGTGACTAAAAATGCAACTCATAACCAACTGAAACTACAGCACTATTCCTGGCGAGTGGCCGGCACAATGCAATCATAATTGCTCGGTACTATGAAGCTATACCGTCTCCCTTTCCCCTTGAGGCATGCGTGAATCACCAACGCCCCAGTTTTCTCCATTGGCTTATTTTTTTAGGAATGTGCTTAGCCATAAGTGGGGTGGCTGCTGAGCCTGA
>JAYVQZ010000136.1:0-9745 GCA_043776735.1 Deltaproteobacteria bacterium
TTTTCTTGGTCGAAAAAACTGTAATGCCTTGGTTTCAGGCCCTTTTCAATTTCTGGCTGTCGCGCGAGCCGGACAGCAATGTACTAAGTACCTTTTTGCATTAGATCGGTTGGCAGGTCACTATGCCCGGGTCCCATTCCCTTGCGGCGCGATTCCAAGTGGGGTCTAGTCGGCAGAGTAGGCGGGTGCCTGCTCCTACGATAAACTCGCCTTCGATAAAGTGAACGTCTTTATCGTTCTCCTCTTTTCGTTGAATTTCATAAGAAACTATCGTTATAGGAACTACTGCAAATTGGTCGGTGTCGCCCCGAAAACTATTACCAATGGTACTGCTGATTCCATCTTTAATATGGTTAGTAATAGTTCCGTCCCAAAGCAACGTGACCTCTGCGCGGCTGGCAACGTAGTTTTGGCTCCGCCAACTATCTTTAAGGAAAACTCGCATGTGGATCTTTGCTTTTGGATTGCCCCCGGTCGCAAAGTTCAGTCTCGCGTGGCCCGTTATGAAAGGCTGTTTTCCAACTGGTTGCTCAAGCCACCAATGGGAAATGGATAGGCTGGTGTTATCGACAGTTAGGTTTGGATCGATTTGGCGAACGGCTCGCTCTACCTCGCTTGAGATACTTTGTTTAAAGCCTCTGGGGATTTTGCCCGATTTCACAACGAGTAATAAGCATTCTTCAGCCGAGTCGGTTTTTTTGGCCGCGGCGGTGTGATGGCCAAACATTCCTAAGAACAAGAACAAGAACAGGAGCCCTGCAAATGTCGAAACCGAAGTTTTACTCATGACCTCGTTCCTAGCAGGTCAGGATGATGCGCTGCTATATAAAAATGGGGCACACCACCCACTTTCCTGTATTCCCTCCAAAAGTTCGACAGAATACTCTCCTTGCTGGAGTCTAAAGGGTTGTATTTAAAGAGTTTTAACTCGTGTATTCTAGTGGTGTCCTGGTCAAGGATATGCATTAAATAGGAACTAACCACCGTTCGCTTTTATAAGCGGCAGTGGAAGTGCATTTCACCTTGGGGGGTATGATGCGAGCTTTTATCAAAGGGATTGTGGTTTTTAGTTTGATTGCGGGGCTCAAGGCTTGGGGCTGCGCCGCCGAAGGCTGCCTAATGGGCGGGATGCCGGAACTCACTTCATTACCGAACTCCTCACCCAGGTCCCCCAGTGATTACACTTCAAAGTCTCAAGACCCATTTGCCAGCGTTCAAGGGGCCTCATCGTCCGATTCTACGCCCACGTCGCTTAACAAAGCGATGAAGCCCGACCCCCGAGGCAAAATCGATTTCGATAAGGACCGGGGTTTTCTTACTACCAATCGCGCGCTGCACGCTAGAGGACCAGCCGCGTCTCCAGCTGCCCGCGAATATAACCAGGTCCTAGATTCAGCAAGCTCCTCCGATGGGGTGACACGGGTGGGCCGCAACCGAGGACTACAAGCGGAACGAATGCCTCGAACGATTCCCGGATTCGAATAAGTTGCCCCTTTAACTTTCGGCCCAATTTGAAAAAGTTGATGGTAAGGTCCGTTTCGAATGGCAAGAAATTGGACTTTTCTCTTTCTTCTCTTAATCAGTGCGTCCGTTTGGGCAGCCCCCTCAACAACGGTGCTGGAACGTTATGGAACCAGTGCTCATGAACAAGTAGAAAATGACGTTCGGTTGCCCCGAGACTTTTGGACGAGGGATAAGGTTTTAGCGGGTATCAAACTACTATTACGCCACCGCAGGGATATCTGCCTTTTAAATAAAGTGCTTCTGGATGACACCTCACTACGTACTGCCACGATAATGCGGTCGGCATTTGGTCGGCTCGTTACAGGCTCCAAGCTAGTCATTGCCGCGCGGACTTTTTTTTTCAACTGGCCGCAAGCCATAGAAGCTGCGGGAATGCGATATGAAGATCTTGAAGTCCTCTACGGCACCAGAGTGTGGACAAGGGCACGAATCATCACTGCCATTCGTTTCTTGGAAAGCTTTGGTATCGATATTGGAACTACGGCAATGGGGCATGATAAACGGCTGGTAACAGAAACGTTACTGACTACGGTATTTGGCTACAAGTTTAATGGATCGGTTGAGACCATTGGTGGTCAGGCTCTGTACAAAGCGGCCTGCGATGAGTTTGGGAATTGGCCAAAGGCGCTACTAGCAGCTGGGGTTAATCCGACCGATTGGAATCGCCGGGGCGCTTGGTCTGAGCGAGCAATCATTGCCGTGATCAGGAAATTTTATTCCTTAAAAATCCCGCTCAACGTTTGGGCGGTAATAAGAGACAACAGTTCCCAAACACTCGATATCATCGAGGCCAACGCCCACTATCGTTCTAGCGGCAGTGCCCTAGTCCAAGCGGCAGTTCGCCAGTTTGGCTCTTGGGATGATGCGCTTCGATCGGCTCGCATTGATCCTGCTAAAGTGCGCCGTTACCGGGCATCTGGACTCGGTGGATTCTCGATTGCTAGCCAGCTAGAACTCTCGACCGGCGCTGATGGAGAAACATGCGCGCAAAAGTTCTACGGAGTTGCTTCTCGGGAGCCCAGCGCGATTGCCGCCAGTGCCGAGTTTTTGGCAATGCTTCTCAAAGCGACGGAAGGGCTAGAGGAAAAAGAGAGAACGCTCATCGCCGATATTTTGGAAGTGGTTGTGACGTCGGATGGTTTTTCCTCTCCCGCTTCAATCTCTAAAACATTGAGGAAGAATGGGATTTCTGGGTCCAATGCCGCCGAAGTCCGCGACGCTTTAAATAAAATTAAAGGGCTTGCTATAGCAATCTAAGCAGAGCCACGGTGACTAATCCGGTAAGCACACTCACCAAAATATTTCGGGTAGTAAAAGCCATGATGAAGCTGGGAATAAAGGCCAGCAGAAAGACTTCATTTCCCACGATGGAGACATAACCTTGATGAACCAGTAACTGAGTAGCCAGCATGGCGCATATGATGGATGCGGGAACATACGAAAGCCACAAACGCGCTGCACAGGGCAACGGTTTGCTTCCAAGAACAAGAAAGGGCAACACTCTAGGAATTTGAGTTACCAGAGTCATGCCGATAACGATTAGTAACGGATTTGCTTGTGACATGCCTTCTCCATCCAATAGCCCAAGGTTGGCCCCACGACAGCTGCCCCTAAAATTCCCCACGTGGCATGTCCTGCGGCCACCGATAACAGGGCGATGCAGGCACTAGAGAGGCCCACGACGATCTGGGTTCGAGTGCGTACCAAGAGGCCTGCCAGGCCAATGAGCATTCCGGGCAAAGCGTAATCTAACCCCAATACTTTCATGTCAAACAGCATTCCGCTGAGCTGATAACCAACGATGGTTCCTACAACCCACGAGGCGTGCACGACGGTTTGAAAGTTCAAAGTTCGGTTCTGGGAAAAGGGAGAACCCTTTCCCTGAGCCGAGAGCGCGGCAAAGGTCTCGTCAGTGTGCTGAAGACCAAATAGGATCTTTCGAAACGTAGGCCAATGCCCAATCCGTTCTGCGATAGCGGTGCCCAGTAGTAGCATTCGTAAATTCACCAGAAAAGTGGTGAGCAAGATCACGGAAAGGGGTTGCCCCGCGGCAATCAAACCAACGGCAATCATCTGCGAGGCGCCGGCATAGACAAAAAGCGACATCGCCACGGTGGCGGAGAAGGGCAGGCCGCAATTGCGGGCCGTTACGCCAAACGCAAAGGCGATAGGAATATAAGCTAAGCAAATGGGCAACGCTGCCATCAGATAGCGTGGAATTCTTATAATATATGGCCGTCTTAGGGCTAAAGTGGAATGAGAAGAAGAGCGCATAACGCGGCGCAACTTACCTTGGATCGGTTACCCAAATCAACTCAAAAGGGGGTGGTCCCAGTCCCAAATGGAACACTAACGAAGAATCTTGAACGGAGAGATTGGGGAGTGGGAAATTGCCTGCCTTTGAACAACTAGGACGCTCTGCACGCTAGCAAATTGAGGGCCTTTGTGGCACCACAAAAGTAACTGATCAATCTGTGCGGTTGGGCCTTCTGCCCATACCTCAACTTGGGAGCCAGGAAGGTTTTTCACCCAGCCTGAGAGATTCAAACTTGCGGCCTGTTTTTGGGTCGAATAACGAAACCCGACGCCGTGTACCCGGCCACTGATTAGGAGATGAATTCGCTCAAAATCCGCCATGGTTGAATCCCCCAAGGATTTCCGTTAGAACCCCGCAGATGTTACCTTTTCAGCCGATTAAAATTAACAACGCCAAAGAACTTGCAAAGCTTATCGATCACACTTTACTCCGTCCAGAGGCGACCGAGGCAGAGATCAAGAAGCTCTGTGAAGAAGCGCGAGAACACGAATTTAAAACCGTTTGTATTCTGGCCAGTTGGCTTCCTTTTGCGACGCAGATTCTCAAGGGTTCGCAGGTGCTGCCCATCACCGTCATTGCCTTCCCTTCTGGTGAAGGTAGCTCTGCAGAGAAGGCGAAAGAGACGGAGGCTGCTGTGGCTCTTGGCGCTAAAGAGATCGACGTGGTTCTCAATCGCCTGTGGTTAAAAGAAAAAAACTACCGAGCCACGCATGAAGAACTGGCGTTGGTGGTTAAAGCGGCCAACGGGTTACCGGTAAAAGTTATCTTAGAAACCAGTGAACTGACAAATGATGAAAAAAAGATCGCCTGCGCTTTGGCAAAAAGTGCGGGAGTCAGTTTTGTAAAGACCTCAACCGGTTTTTCCAAAAGCGGGGCGAACGAAGCCGATGTCCGGTTGATGCGTGAAATGGTCGGCCCTGAACTTGGAGTGAAGGCCAGTGGGGGAATTCGTGATTTTACCACCGCGATGCTTATGGTTAATGCGGGAGCCACCCGTCTGGGCACGTCGGCCTCAGTGTCCATTGTTTCCCATAACTCTATTGCCAATAACGTTGGCCAATCGGGGGACTATTGAAATTTAAACGCATCGTCTGTTTGGTGGCGGATGGTTTTGGCGTGGGAGAAGCCCCTGATGCTGTTGCTTACGGTGATACTGGCTCAAACACCTTAGGAAATCTCGCCGCCGCTATTGGCGGGATCAAACTCCCTAATCTTCAAAAACTGGGGTTAGGAAATCTCGGAAACTTCGAAGGGTTGAGCGCCTCGAGTCCCGAGGGCTTTGTTTGCCGGCTTGCGGAAAAGAGTCATGGCAAGGATACGACCACCGGGCATTGGGAACTGGCTGGATTAGTCACCGAAAAGGCGTTTGCACTTTTTCCCAACGGCTTTTCTAAAGAGCTGAGGGAGGCGATAGCCAGCGAAGCAAAAATCCTCGGTTGGCTCGGAAACAAAGCGGCCAGCGGTACCCAGATCATTGAAGAGTACGGCGAAGAGAGCGTTCGCACCGGTAAGCCAATCCTTTACACCTCCGGTGATTCAGTTTTTCAGATTGCAGCTCACGAGGAAAGTTTTGGACTGCAACGTCTCTATCAACTTTGCGAAATTGCAAGACGCCATACTTTGCCAATCCAGATTGGGCGAGTGATTGCCCGCCCATTTATCGGTTCCGGAAAAGGGCAATTTCGTCGTACCGAGCACCGGCGCGATTATTCCATCACTCCTCCGCCTAACTGCATTGACGCCTTGAATGCTGCCGGCGTGGACGTCGTTTCTGTGGGAAAGATTGAAGATATCTTTGATCATCGTGGTTTTGCCCAGATGAATCACACTGGCAATAACCTCGATTCGTTAGAAGCGACTTTGGGGTATTTTGATAAGGCAAAAGAACCCACTTTCATTTTTACCAACTTGGTGGATTTCGATCAGCTGTGGGGACACCGTAGGGATTCCCAAGGCTATGCAAATTCTCTAGTGGAGCTGGATAGTTTTTTACCTCGGTTTTTAGCAAAACTTCAGCCTGACGATCTTTTGTTGCTGACCTCAGATCACGGCTGCGATCCCACTTTTAAGGGGACCGATCATACACGGGAGTACGTACCCCTGGTCGCTTACTCCCCCTCCTTTAAGGGAAAGCACGCCAGTGATAGAAGCAGCTTTGCCGATGTGGGTGCCGCTCTCTTAGAAGGTTTCGGAGTCCCACCCCCCGCAGCGCTTCCTAAGGCCGACAGCTTTCTCCATGACTGGGATCGCCGGTGACGTCGGCGAACTTTAGTGCGAAGAAATTCATCTCGCAAAAGCGCGATGGGAATTCCCATTCAGCTGAAGACCTAAAGACTTGGCTTAGCGGGTACCTCAAAGGAAGCGTTCCCGACTATCAAATGTCTGCCTGGCTCATGGCGGTCTTTTTTAAAGGGATGAAGTCGGAGGAACTCTCGGTTTGGACGGATCTCATGGCAAGTTCAGGAGCTAAGCTTCCTCGCCGAGACAATGATGGCTTCTGGGTCGACAAACACAGCACCGGTGGTGTTGGCGACAAACCTTCTTTGCTGTTAGTTCCGCTAGTCATCAGTGTCGCCGCTCGCCTTTGGGGAAAGGGGAAACTGAGAATTCCCATGATGTCTGGCCGAGGCCTTGGCCATAGCGGAGGAACTCTCGATAAACTAGAGTCTATCCCTGGATTTCGCACGCAACTCAATCGAGAAGAATCGGCGAAAAATTTAGCAGAAAATGATTTTGTAATGATGGGTCAGACGGAAGATCTCGTCCCGGCCGATCGGCGCCTGTACGCTTTGCGAGATGTGACAGCGACCGTTGAGAGTTTACCTCTGATCGTTTCCAGCATCTTAAGTAAGAAATTGTCAGAGAGTTTGAATGGCCTGGTACTGGATGTGAAATTTGGTTCCGGCGCGTTCATGAAAGATAAAGAGAAGGCCAGGCAGCTTGCTCAAAGTCTTGTTCAAGTGGCGAAGCTTCGTGGAGTGAAATCTGTCGCCTGGCTCACGCGGATGGATGAACCTGTAGGCTATGCCGTTGGCAACGCGCTTGAGATTGAAGAGTGCATTGAATTTCTCACTGGCGAATGTCAGGAGGAAGGGCTTGCCGAAGTGACTTTAGCCCTTGCAGCCACGATGCTTGAAATCTCTTCTGGAGGAACTCTCTCTTACGAGGCTGCACACGCTGAGGTGACAGCCGAAATTAAGACCCCTCGCCCATTGGCTGTCTTTGAAAAGATGGTTCAGGCGCAAGGCGGCGACCTGGAGGCCTTCCACCGCGAGAAGAATGAGTTTCTTAATCACTACCAAGTATTAGTTTATAAATCGGAGACCTCAGGAACACTCAAAGTGGTCGAGGCTTTGAAGTTGGGTGAGATCTCCCTTTTCTTAGGTGCCGGCCGGGAGCTCTCTGATGCCACGATCGATCCGTGGGCAGGCGTTCGTCTGCACAAAAAAGTGGGTGACAAGGTGGAGGCCGGTGAGGTGCTATGCGAACTCTTCTTCAAAAGAGATCTTGATCGAAAAGAACTTCAGCAGAGGCTTTCCGGTGTTTTTGAAATTTCGAAAGGGAAGGTTGAAGTGACCCCCTGGTGTGCGGAGAGATTGGGATAATGGGCAATTGGGAAAAATTGCAGCAGACTAAAGACTTTTTAAATGGCCGATTTTCATCGCCCAAATACGCCATTGTGTTGGGAAGCGGATTGGGCGGGTTGATCGACGACCTTAAGGACAAAGAGCTCGAGATCCCTTTTTCAGAAGTTCCCAATATGGTGGCTGCCAAAGTAGAGGGCCACACGGGTCGACTCGTGGTGGGCAATCTAGGTGGCGTACGTGTGATGGGCGTGCAAGGCAGGCTTCACCACTATGAAGGCCACGCTATGGAACAGGTGGTGTTTCTAGTGCGGGCCCTGGGATTGGCAGGAGTAGAAACTTTTATTCTTACCAACGCTGCCGGTGGTCTCAATGAACACCTCAAACCGCTCGACCTCCTTTTGATTGAGGATCATTTGAATCAAATGACCAATCCGTTGCTTGGCCCCAATGAGAGCCGGCTGGGACCGCGCTTTCCCGATCTTTCCCACGCCTACGATCTTAGTTTGCGACAGAAGATGATCGCTGCGGCAACGGCCGCCAATGTGGATCTTAAAAAGGGCGTTTATTTGGGAATTCACGGGCCTACTTATGAAACCCCAGCAGAAGTGAAAATGTATCGCCTATGGGGAGCCGATGTGGTGGGGATGTCAACCGTTCCCGAGGTGATTGCCTTGCGCCATATGGGTAAAAAAGTAGTGGGACTTTCCTGCGTCACCAATCTTGCTGCGGGCGTGGGGATGACCTCTCATGGGGATGTTTTAAAAAGCGGCGAACAAGTGAAAGAAAAGATCTCAGCGCTGTTAACCCATGCTCTGCCGTTGTTTGAGGAATAAATTGATGCCGAACGTTTTACCCATAGAAGACTTACCCAAAAAAGTAAGAATGCTAGTGAAAAAGGCTCAAGCGGCACGCAAGAAGGCCTATGCCCCTTATTCCAAATTTCTAGTGGGCTGCACGTTGCTGGATGATGAGAAAAAGATTCACACCGGCTGCAATGTGGAAAACGTTTCTTATTCGGCCACTACCTGCGCAGAACGCGTTGCCGTGGGAAAAATGATTTCGCGCGGCTCTCGTAAGATCAATACCGTCATTGTCTTGACCTCCTCCGACGAACCTTGTTTTCCTTGTGGCGTCTGCCTTCAGGTTCTTTTGGAGTTTGGAAAAGGGGCTCGAGTCTACGCAGTAAACCGTCGGGCCACCGTTTATAGCGAAGCTCTCGTGTCGGACCTCTTGCCGTCTGGGTTCGAACAACGCCAGCTAACTAGGTAGTTTTTCTTACTCCCTGACCGCCTACGGTTTCCAAGTAAGCGTGATGGGATGTTTGATGGCAATCGAGCTGGTCTCATTGGATATCAGTCGGCCATCCACCGTAATAATGCGGGATGCTGGACTACCGGAGGTCCCGATACCATCCACCTTTAAAAAGTCGCCTAACGACCAAGAGAGTGACGTGATTGAAAGTAGTTTTAAGTTGAGAGGGGAAAATCGTTTGGAAACCTCAGCAGTATTTGGCAACACGCTTGGCGTGAACAGGAGTGAGACTTCTCTGCCCGTCTACAATGAGTTTCATGTAATTGGGGCTATCGACACCGGTATTATTTGAAAAAATTCGATAGGAGAAGCGGCCCTTTGCGGTTCGCTTTGCCGCACAGTGTTATTAGCAAATGAGAGCGGGTGATACCAGACTCACGATGTTAAAATCCAGTTATTCAAAGGGAAAATGACGAGATCGTCTTAACAAACTTGTTACTAAAATGAGCTAAGCTACGGTTTTTTGGAAGAAAACTGTTAAGAGCCAAACCCAAGAAAGGGCCGGGTTTGGACCAGGCAAGGCGCGTCCCCGCAGGGAAGTTATGAGAAATATCAGTAGAACGTTTGTCCGGGCCGGCCTAAGGGCGTTTCAACTTCAAACAGCGCCACCTGCCTCGATAAGTTCTTTAATTCCATTGATTTTTCATCGCTCCCTCGGGATAATCAATTCAACAATCCCGGTGAGTTTTACTCGGGTTCAAATCAGCGAATTTACGCTCTCCGTAGTGAGTATTTGTATTACCGGTCCGAACCGGCAAAGGAGCCACAATGTCAGCCTCTCTCGACGTCAAATCCCTAGTCGGCGGACTCCAGGATCTCGAAAAGTTTCGCAAGTTTAACTGGGAGGGGACTTTCCAGCAGTACGTCGATGTCGTACGAGAAAAGCCGGAAGTCACCCGAAACGCTTTCCAGCGGCTCTATGACCTCATCATGACCTTTGGGTCTGAAGAGTACGTTGAGTTTAAAAAGAAGATTACGACCTACCATTTCTTCCGCGATCCGATTG
>JAYVQZ010000137.1:0-2506 GCA_043776735.1 Deltaproteobacteria bacterium
CACGGAGGAAGGTCCTCATAGTTGAAACTGACAGAGGATCGATTGGGGTAGCCGTAGTACTCGACTGAAGTGCGATGACAGTCACTTTCTGAGGGGAACCACCCTCTTGTAGGTTTCTTTTTGCTACGATTTCGGAAATCATGGCGTCGGCCTTCTTAAGCTCGCTAATCCTTTCTTCGATAGTGCCAGTAAAAGTTCTAAAATTTCCAACCTTACCTGTCGCGGGATTCACTATGAGCAAAGAAACATGGTAATCGGTGGGCTGGGCTGCTGCTCCGAACTTATCCAAAGTGATATCAATGTTTTTTGCAATACCCGGTAGAACCTCGGACGAACGCTTCCCAAATCTAATAGCGAAACTTGCCAGATCGCTGGTATTTTGGGGAACGGTTCCCACAAGGGGGATTTTACTCGATCTGAAGTCGATCGTGTCGACCGCCCCGTCGAGTCCGAAATTGACCTCTAGTTTTCGGACGATTTTGTGAAAATCAACTTTCTTTCCTTCGGAATCGATCCATCGACCCGATTGGGTACGAGTCACCCGAGCACTCCCGGTCTGCCGATCCACAAACGTGTGGATCGCACCTAGACTTTGGGCGAAGCCCTCGTTTGTTAAAAAGCTGCTTTTGGGGATACGAATCCTTCCGGAAGTCTCATCTACTTGAAGCCGAGGCAACTCTGACAATTCAATAAGCAAACCCGTGCGGTAATAAACCACTCTTGCGAGTCTGTTTGCGGGGGAATCACCGGCGAGGCTCAGCACGGTGTCGTTGTAACGGCCCCCATTTTTCCCCTCCATCAGATTGGCTACAACGCTTATGCCGGAGTTGCGAAGGTAACTAACAAACATTCGGCTTTCCGTAGCTTGCAACGAATCCATCCGCTCATAAAACCCAGGACTTTCAGTGTCCTTAGCGGATTTATAAAGTTTTCTCCATTCAGTGGCCAACTTGGCTAGATCTCCAGAGGAAGCGATGTTCTCGCCAGCAATTTCCGTCACGCCCTCTGCAGGGGCGTTACTAAAAGTTTGTAGGTTGTGCTTTATTATTGCTTCAGAGGTCCAGTGCGAATTGAGAACCTCCGCACTATCTTTTAACGCAATTTTTTCTAGTGGAGCAATCAGGGCCAGGACTGGACCACAGTCGATTGCAATGGCTTGGCAACAGCAGAGAAGGAGTGCAAGCGCTAAGGCAAAACAAGCTTTAGGCAAATTTCTCATTTCTGGAATACGGTACTTAGCAGACGCCATCGAGAAAGTATGAGCGCACTGAGAGATAAAGTCGAATTGGCTCTCGCCCCTACTTTTCGGGGCGACATCGATGGCCTAGTTAGAGTCGGGGATGGCATAGATACATAGGCCGTTTTTGATGAGAGCACTAAACGGGATAAAATTATCGAGTCCCAGTCGGACCAAGAAAGTCAGAATGGACTTCCCGTAAGCCCTGCTCCTCTGCAGGTGGGTACCAGTGTGCTCAGCGAACCGTCGATCAATGATACGGGCTCTATCTCCATAACAGATTCGTCGCTGGTAAGAGTGGAACGGATGAATAAACAAGTTCGTTTGGTGGGCCTAAAGGCGGGAAAGACCGACTTTGAAATTCACGATGACTCGGGCGTCTTAGTGCATCGGTTCTACGTGCATACCTACCCCTAACCGCTTCATTCTAGAATTACATATATCCCATTGTCGCGAAGACAAAGTCGGTACCTTCTTTTTTTCACCGGCGCTCCGGGGGACGGGAACTTAGAAACATCAAGCTGGGATCGGTGACCGGCAGCGCCACTATCCGTGTGGCGATTGTAGGCAATTGTGCGGCCGTCTCATTTAAGGTCACCATATCCTTAGTGCTTAGCGGATGGGCAGTGGGGCGGGTGTGCAGCAGTACCACTTCGTAAATGCCAATGGTTGTCGGACTCTTGTTGAGCATTGCCGCGGTCTCGGTAGACGCCTGATTGAGATCTTCGCCTTTAACCTCGTTGCCTGCTTGCGAACTCACCGCGCGCG
Organism: Deltaproteobacteria bacterium; assembly: GCA_043776735.1. Classification (GTDB taxonomy): domain Bacteria; phylum Bdellovibrionota; class FAC87; order UBA2466; family UBA2466; genus JBGSST01. The sequence continues at coordinate 2,006 of JAYVQZ010000137.1, forward strand.
AACGGAACTGGCGACCATCGCGGGCCACGAAGAGCCACACCGCCACCTCGGCGCCTTGGGCTATGGAGGTCTGACGGATTTCATCGGCGATCTCGTTGGCCTTCGGTGATAACGCGGAAGTGTCCAGCACCCTCTGCTCGCTAGGCTGGCCCGCCGCAATCGGGACAGTGAGGCCTCGAAAACTTACGAAGGAGCGCCGCTCTACGAGAATTTTTTTCCTCTGTATTTGGTCCAGTCCACGTCGGAGCAATCGGTAACGCAAATCACCCTCTCCGTCGTTGGCACGTGCCTTACCTTTACGTCGAGCACCACGGTTTCGCTAACCAGCCCGCGTTCCGAGGCGGCCCGGGGGCAGGAGGCACGCCGATTTCAAGACTGCGGCGGGGGCATCTGAGATTAAAAGCCAGAAGGCAATGAGGGCGAGATGGCGCACTCATTTATTGTACCGGCGGAACCGACAAGTTGTGATTGCCCAGATCCGTGTTTGCCGTCGGTGTGCTT
>JAYVQZ010000138.1:0-9717 GCA_043776735.1 Deltaproteobacteria bacterium
TCCCGTGGATGCCACTGCGGCAGAAGAGGGCAATCCGCTTTCCTTTGCAGCTGATGGAAAACCTCTTACCCTAGAGCAGAGAGTGGACATCGAGTGCCGCAAGGTGTTTGAACGGTGGGGTAATTTGCGACGGGCCGCCGAAGAGTTAGGTATTGGATCCAGACAGCTCGAAAAGCGACTACTGAGGACCGCGCCGAAATAGCGATTTAATGAATTGTCAGAAGTCCCGAAGGGACCGGACGGCAATCTCAGTTGGAGAGTCTCTCGAATACCCGTGGTATTTCGGTCGGCTGAGACTCCCGGGCCCACGGCCCGAGTGATCAGAAGCACTAAATTAAAGTTAAGTTAGTATTGAAAAAAATCGGCGCGCATTGGCAGTCGTTAGCCGAGCCGTTTCTTCCAAGCTCATCCCGCAAACCGTCGCTAAACAACGGGCTGTTTCTGGAAGAAAAAGTGGCTCGTTCGGTTTTCCGCGATGAGGAATGGGCGCCAGATAAGGGCAATCGGTTTCGATAAGCAGCAGTTCCCGTGGAGCATTGCGCGCCGCCTCTCTAATCGTCTGTGCGGTTTTAAACGTAAGAATTCCGGATAGCGAAAGGTAGATTCCCAAATCAGCTGCCTGCTTTGCTTCAACGACTCCGCCAGTAAAACAATGAAAGACCGCCCCTTTTTCTGGAATACCTTTTCGAACAAGAATTTCAAAGATATCGGTAAACGCATCTCTACAGTGAATGATTAGCGGCAATTTCCATTGCACGGCTAAATCGAGCTGCTCTTCAAAGGACTCAATCTGGTTTTCTCTGGCGGCGTGATTGAAGTGAAAATCTAAGCCCATCTCCCCGATAGCAACGCACTTTTCCCGGTTCTCTTTTACCGAGAGAAAACTTTCCATTCGCGGTCTGACCGATTTCCAATCATCGGTCTCATGAGGATGAACCCCCACCGAGTAATAAATACCCTCGTACCGCTTAGCAAACTCGCGGTTCTTAACCCAATTGCTCTCTTCTGTGGAAACCGTGACGAGCTCACGAATGTTGGCTGCTTTGGCTCTTTCCCAGGCGTCTTCTCCCTGCGTGTGAGTGAGAAGCGTAAGGTGGGCATGGGTATCAAAATAGCTTACGTCGGAGGTTTCCACTCTAACCTCGGAAAGAGCGGAGTTGGCTTAGTAAACTTTACCTTTGAAAGCCCTTTTTGCCAGCCAACCGCGTCCCACATTGATTTGTGGCCTAGCGCGGAAGAGTCACCCAAGGTGGCCAAGGCCTTCTCCGCTGAAGTAGGGATAAAAGGATGGAGTAGGAGGCTTGCCACACGCAAGACCTCTCGCCAGGTCAGTAGCTTAGTTCGCAATTTAGTTACATCGGCGGCTTCTGTCGACTTGGCTAGGGCCCAAGGCTGGGTGCTTTCGATCTCCCGGCTTACATAATCAAAGAGCTTCCAAATGCCATCGAGCGCTTTTTCAAAATGGAAATTCCCCAATTCACTGGTGTACGCCAAAGTTGCCTCAGCAATCACGCAAGGAAGTTCAAGTTTTTCAATCTCGATTTCCCCGTCTCCCAAATATTTAAGGATCATCGAGGTTACTCGACTGATGCTATTACCAAAATCATTGGCTAAATTTGAATTAATACGCTGGTACATTCCTTCAGCCGTATATTCCCCATCCTGGCCGAAAGAAAATTCTCGGAATAAAAAGAATCTCATGCCGTCGATGCCTACGGCGTCAGCTAGAGCAATGGGATCGATGGCATTACCGAGCGACTTACTGATCTTTCGGTGAGCGTCGGTGAGCCAGCCGTGCGCCACAATCTGTTTGGGTAGTGGAATTCCAAGAGCCATTAGGAAGGTGGGCCAATAGACGGCGTGAAACTTAATAATATCTTTGCCAACGATGTGAACCGCCTGGGACCAGTACTTTTTGTAAAGGTCCGTCTCATAACCCAATGCCGAAATGTAATTGGTCAGAGCATCAAACCAGACGTAAACTTTATGTTCTTTTTTGGCCTTGCCGTCCTTAGGCATTGAAATTCCCCACTCAATGGTGGTTCGGCTGATGCTGATGTCGTGAATGTCTTGACGAAGAAAACCAAGGATTTCATTTTTCCTGGATTCCGGGAAAATAAAATTAGGGTTCGCTTCAATGTGTTTGCGAAGCTTTTCCGCGTAGGCCGACATCTTAAAGAAGTAACTCTCCTCTTTGAGCTTCTCCACCACGCGGCCGCATTCCGGGCAGTTGCCGTCTACCAATTGCGTTTCCGTAAGGTAGGTTTCGTCCGGCACGCAGTACCAGCCCTCATACTCATTGAGGTAAACGTCGCCCGTCTTTATCAACTTCTCAATAAAATCATGAACCACTTTCTTATGCCGAGGTTCGGTAGTGCGAATAAAATCGTCGTTAGAAATTCCGTACTTTTCCCAAGCGGCTTTATAGCGTTGGACGACGCGATCAGAAAGCTCCTGAGGAGTCTCGTTAGTTTCGCGTGCCTTTTTCTGGATCTTCTGCCCATGCTCATCAGTGCCGGTCAAAAACCAAACATCATCGCCGCGCATGCGGTGGTAACGAGCAAGAATATCTGCTGCTACAGTAGTATAAAGATGGCCGATGTGAGGAGCGTCGGTGACGTAGTAGATGGGTGTGGTGACGTAGAATGAACTCAAGCCGAAACTCCAGACAGTTCAGAGCGTAGAAAAACCTCAAGCATTAAAGCGTAGTTAGCCTGTGAACGCAAACGGCCCTCCAGCTCCACGGCCTTCTCAAATTTTACCATTAGCTCATAGGGAGACCACTGCTTAAAGAACCCCCGATTCTTGTCAGCCAGCTCTATTTTAGAAGGTTCCACTACCACGGCATTTCTCAGCTGCGATTGAAAAAACCACGCCCACTTCAAACCCTTTTCCCGGTCTTTTTCTACTTCAGAAAAAAGGGAAGGAATTTTCCTCTGCGTAGTCCATTCTAAAAAAGCATCGGCCATAGCCTGATCCTCAGCTTTGTCTTTAACTTCAAAAGTTGAGGCCCCCAGCGACATTTCTAAACAGCGAGACCGGATCGTGGGCAACATGGCGTTGGGCTGGCTAGCCAAGAGCCAAAGCAAACGCCCTTCTCTGGGCTCTTCTAGGGTTTTTAAAAACGCATTGGCGGCAGCGGGATTCATACGATCGGCATTATCAAGCACACCAATTTTAAAGTGGGATTCTGTCTGGCCAATGTCTAACTCTCCACAGAACTGCCGAATTTGTTCGATGCGGATGTAATCCGTTGCCTTGGAATCAAAAATTACAAGATCGGGGTGCCCCCCCTGTTGCAAGCGCAGGCAGGCAGAGCACTTTTGACAGCCGGCCCCGGTGGCAAGCGGCGACTGACAAAAAAGAACTTTCGCCATCTCGACCGCCATCTGGCGGCGACGCTCCGGCGTCAACCCACTTAGGATCACCGCATGATGAAGCCTGGCTCCGCCAAGCCATTCTAAAAGACGTTTCTCGGCATCGCTCTTAAAAAAATCCGAATTTGGCGGCAACGGCACCAGCGGCTCTCTATTGCCAAAAAAATCTAAATCAGTTTCCATAAGCCCGTCCTATCAATCGATAGACCGCCTTTTCAATTTCAGCAAAAACTATCTCAGGGGATTGTGCGGCATCGACCACATGGAATCGGCTTTTATGCTTTTTTGCCAACTTCAAAAAACCTCGCCGCACCTTTTCATGAAAGGAAACATTCTCCTTCTCAAGCCGGTCTAACGCGGCTCGTTTCAAAAGCCGCTTCTGCCCCACGGAAACCGGCAGATCTAATACCAGCACCAGATCGGGGGCTCGTCCTTGAGTGGCAAAGTCATTAAGAAAGTCGATGGTGGCTTCCCCCAGTCCGCGGCAAATTCCCTGGTAGACGGTCGAGGAGTACATAGATCGATCGGAAATCACCACTTTTCCTTTGGCCAAAGCGGGAAGAATCCGCTCGTGAAAATTCTGCGAGCGATCGGCCTCATAAAGAAGGACTTCGGCACGCGCGAACATCTCGGTGTGGATAGGGTTCAAAAGAAGGGCTCGAATCTTTTTTCCAACGGCCGTTCCCCCAGGTTCTCGGGTGAGTTCCACGGGAATCCCTCGGCGCTGAAGTGCGGCTACCAAACGCTTTCGTTGGGTAGACTTCCCGCCGCCTTCACCACCCTCGAAGGCAATGAGAAACCCTTTTTTTGGACGAGTTTTTTGATGTGCAGCCACCCCGAACAGTTATCGTAAAGGGGGGGGCCAGCCAAGCCATTTGCATCAATTCGCCTGCTGTTGAAGCTGTTGCTTGAGTTCCAGAAGTTGTTGAATTTGCTCTCCCTGGGAACCTAAAAAATCTGCAGAGAATTTTAGTAAAAACCAGGTAATCGCAAGCACCACCAGGGAGCCTCCGATTTTCGTAGACCATTTAAAGCGAGGGTTGCGCCAAAGTAACGGCAGGGCAAACGGGCCTAGAACCGCAGTGGCAACCATAAAAGTCCAAAGGTTATCGATGGTCCGTATTTTCTTCTTGGGAATCAACGGAACATCGACCTGAGTTTTTTCAAGATCAGGAGTAAAAGGGGAGGTGCTCATCCCTATATTATAAACTAGGCCGCGCTTGAAGCCGCTATTCTAGCTTTTCAACTCTTTCTTTAATTTAGGCCGACCCGATAACTTCGGGCCGCCCCAAAAATGGTATAGTCTACCCTTTAGGATATAGTCTTAAGTAGAAGCGTTTTTTTGCCACCGGCTTGAGGGAGTTATCCTTGTTGAAGATCTGAATGTAGGCAAAGTCCACACAGCTCTTATCAGGCCGATTAAACTCATCGCATTTGCCAGTCACGGTCAGATCGACGGGAACAACGTCATTGTCCGCTTTGATCTCATAGTAATGTGGCTCGGTGGCTTTACCTTCCCAAGCAATGGCTCCTTGAATCGGCCCCCCCTTAAGCTGCACTTTCACCTTCACAGGATATTGGAAACGGTAAAAATCACTGCTCTTAAGGCTTAGGTTTATCCGATAAGTTTTCTTTTCGGCTGGCGCTAGGTCCACTCGAATAGGAAGCTGACGAGAACCTGGAGATCCCGCCACCACTTCGGCGTCGCCGTTCTTTAAGCTATAGGAGGCCACACCCGACCCATTGAGATTAAAATTACGATTAGCCAGGGCTTGGAAAAGAAGATTTTGCAATTCCCCAGGCGCCCGAATCGGTAAATTTCCCCGCTTATCGGCAAAAAGCATGTGATTGAACCAGCCATTTGCCGTTAGTGCCGGGTTGTTTCGCGACAAGCGCATGGCTTCCATCGTAAGGTCGGCGATTTTTGACAGGCCCGCTCTTCCGTATTGCTTAATAGCCCCGGCCAACATGTCGTTCATCGAGCCGCCATAGGCCTCGCCGTCGTCATGAACTTCATTAGTGAGGTTGAATCCGGTATTATTGATGACCCTCATCTTCTCTTTACCCGGAAAAGTCTCCGTGTTGGTAACGTCATTGATCACCAGCTGGGCGACAAAATCGGCCATACCTTCGCTAAGCCCGCCGGTATCGGCCAGCGTGATGTGCGGTCCCATGAGACGATCCATCACTCCATGACCCAACTCATGCCAGATGGTCGTATTGTCGCGAGCCATGTTGTGCAGCTCAGCAGAGTACGTGGTGAAATTGATCGTATCTTCTGTGTAATACGCATTGTTGCGCATCGAAATATCCGGATCAAAAAGGAAAGCGTTAAAGCGCCGCGAAGAGAGTTCAGGATCCGTAAAGCCCATCGGCCTTAACGCATCAAACAGGCGGTTGATAGACCAGTACACCTGAAGCTCGTCAAAACCCTCATTGAGGTAAGTGCCTGGATTATGATCGGGAAGCCGATGAGCGGGACGCTCCAAAGTTTCCGTTGCTGTCATCAGCGGTTTACCGCGAAGTGAAGTGGTCGGAATCATTTCCTCCACCTGGGGATCTTGAGTCGTTGCCACGAAATCCCCGTGAAAGGTCGATCCCACTCCCGGAACGAAGTTGATCTCTTTAAATGCCGCTGGAGCCGTAGGAGCCAAATTGACGCTAGCATAGCGTCCTTCAAGAACGACGGGTCCGGCAGAAAACGAATTGGGAACAAGCGGTACCTTAGAAAGAATATCCGCTGCCTGAAGCTTAATATAGGCCATCGACCAGAAACCCAGTTTGCGACCCTCTTCCGTCAGTCCCAACACGGGATTGTATTTATTATCAAAATAATGCTGCGTTTTTAGCCCATCATAAAGCCCGAGTTTTGCCGCAGGGATGTTTGCGCTGAGGTAGTTTAGTTGGCTATCTATGCGCGGAAGGGTTTTGCCTCCATCCCCCTCGATCTCTTCGTAAATGGGATAGACCTTAACCGGCAGGCTAAATTCCGCCGTGTCGCTTTGGGGGAACTCTTCGTAATTCTGCGAGAGGACCCGTTTCTCCTGAACCGAGATCTCAATATGATGGTTTCCTCGGCGTCCCTTTACCTTAACTCCGCGGACCAAGGCCCCTTTGTCCCAGTAATCTTCCCAAGTGACTCCCCGGACAGACTTATCGTCGAGATGCGATTTCACTACCTGTTGAACCATGGCCATGGTCGCCTGCGAACTCAAAAACGCATTGGCCGAGAGGGCCCGAAAGGTCTCTATAGCTAATGGCGTATCTACCGTGGACTCCACCTGAATTAATGCTTTGGTGTTTAAGTCTGACCAAATCTGAAGACTTCGCCGCCTCAGGGGAATCTTATTTCCCACCTGAGCGTAATAGACGTAGTGGCTTGTCGCCATGTCCCGCTCTTCCAGTTTTTGGAAGTCATGTTCCGTAAGGGCGAAACCCGTTTTCTGAGCTAGCGTTTTTAAAACACCGGCAAACTCCGCATTCGTGTCGTCGAATCCAGTCCACCGCACCGTCTTTGTTTCCGCAAAAGAAAGGTTAGAAAGGATGAGTAAGAGAACAGAAAAATAGCTTCGCATGAGACCCCCCAGTACCAGCGCTGATAGTCATCTTAGAAAGTGCAGGCAACAAGCCTAAGCGAAACTGCGTGTTAACTTTAGTTTTCGGATTAGGGATCGGAAGGTAAGCCCCAGCTTTTTAAAATCTCCTGCTCTTCCGTGGTGCTGGTGTACTTGCGGTACTTAGCCGCGGGTTTCCCTTTGACTCGTTTTTCACAGTCGGTCCACGAAGAATGACGGCGCAATTCGCCATCGACGTAGCTTAAATAGCCGAGAGCCTTTCCTGTCGACTTCTTTTTTGCTACTCCCTTGGTTTCGCTGGGCACTTGTAGGCGAAACGGGTAACTCTCCGCCGTACCGGTATAAAGCTTTAGCGGCGCTTTTTTTGCTGAAGTGGTGGCAATTTCGTCGGCCCTTTCATTTCCTGGAATCCCGGAATGGCCAGGTACATAGCCTAGCGAAACTTTAACGCGACCCTTTACGTCATTCCAAACCGTCCACAGAATTTCCCAAAGGTCTCGATTTATGACCGGAGTTCCGGCGACAGTCATCCAGCCCTTTCGTTGCCAACCTGGAATCCAGTCGTTCACACCTTGAATGACATAGCGGGAGTCCGTAAAAATTTTTACCTCGCCTTCTCGCGAGGAGAGAAAGCGGAGGGCTTCCAGGACGGCCGTGATTTCCATTCGATTATTGGTAGAATGGGGCTCTCGGCCTGCCAATTCAATGACCTCGCCAGAAGATAAGCCTAGAACTGCTCCCCAGCCACCTGGGCCAGGGTTCCCTAAGCACGCGCCGTCACAAAAAACTAAGTGGAAAGAGTGAGTCATTTGGATATGGATTTATTGAGCGGTCACGCTACCCGAGCGAGGGGGAATCGGGTAGGTCTTAATGATAAGAGTGTAATAAATATGACCGATAAAAACTCCCAAGTGCAGTGCCCCAAATGTGGGACCCAGATTTCGCTTACCGAGGCGCTGAGCGCCGAAGTAGAAGAACGTTATAAGATGGAATACCAGCGCAAGATGTCGCTGGCGGAGAATGATTGGAAAGACCGGGCTCGCCAGTTTGAAAAAAAATTGCGCGAACAAGTGGCTGGCGATCGAAAAATTGAATGGGAAGATTTGAAAAATCGGCTTGGGGAAAGCGCAAAAAAGCTCGAAGAAGCCCAAAAAAACGAACTTGACCTAAGAAAACGCGCTCGCGAATTAGAAGAAAAAGAAAAACACATGGCGCTGGAAATGCAGCGCCAGCTCGATGAAGAGCGAAAAAAGATTTCCGACGATGTGGGCAGGCGCCTTTCTGACGATTTTAGAATGAAGGCGTTGGAGAAGGACAAGCAACTAGACGAGATGCGAAAGCAGATTGAAGAGCTAAAACGAAAAGCCGAACATTCCTCTGAGCAACGACAAGGCGAAGTGATGGAATTAGAGTTCGAAGCTTCGCTGAAATCCCAGTTCCCCATGGACGTGATTGAGCCGGTTGCCAAAGGAATCCGCGGCGCCGATGTCATTCAAAGGGTCGTTCTTCCCACAGGCCAAACCGTGGGAACCATCATGTGGGAGATGAAGCGAACGCGGTCGTGGAGCGACGGCTGGATTGAAAAGCTCAAGGAAGATCAACGGGCGCTGCGTTCGGAGTTCGGTGTCATCGTGACTCAGACCATGCCACGAGACACCCGAGGCCTCACGGTTATCGATGGAATTTGGGTAACTGAATTCACCTCAGCAATCGGACTGGGACACGCCCTTAGAGGCCAGCTCATCCAGCTATTCCACGCCCAGAGTGCCGCTTCGGGGAAGGGCGAAAAGATGGAGTTTCTGTACAACTACCTGACCGGTATCGCCTTTCGCCAAAGAGTGGAAGGAATCGTGGATGCCTTTCGCTCACTGCAAGACGATCTAGAAAAAGAAAAGCGCGCCTATCAGAAGATATGGGCCGCAAGGGAGCAACAGCTTTCGCGCGTTATGAACAATACGGTTGGCCTTTACGGGGACATTCAGGGGATCGTAGGCGCCAGCCTTCCTAAGATCGAACGGTTAGAATTACCTTCAGGCGACCTTCTGGATTCTTAGGGCGCATCATTAATCACATTGTTTTAGCTTTCTTGGCCGGTAGGCAATGAGGCCACTAGCATCCAATACGTTTTGAACCACGTAAACAGTGAGAGTTCTAAAAGCCTCTCCGCAATGCGCGTAGAGGCTGGCAAATCAAAAAACCGCTGAGCGCTTAACACGCTACGAAATTTTGAAACCCTCGCCGGGTCAAGGCTGTCAAAGAGAAGTGCAGATGATTGCTGTTGATAGAATGCTTATAAATCCTAATACCCCACTTACGGCTTAAACTTGTGATTAGTTTTGATATAAAAGCCTCATTCTCCTTTATGCGAAAAGAGTACTTTCCTACGGCAAGCGAAGATCTGAGAGTGAGATGAATCGGCTTTCTAGTGTTAAGGGGACGAGCCTGCTTACTTTTGCCGACTGAATATTCTCCGCCATGCACCGGCGAATATTTGAAAGAATCATCAAGAAGAAGCTGTCGTGTTCTTGCCGCCATTCTTCTTTTATCGAATCGGACAATCCAATTTAAGTTGAAGACTGATATCTAAAAGACGAATCGGCCGCCACTGGGAACATCCATGAAACTAAATTACTGTGAACAAGCACCTTTTATTAGAAAGCAAACCACCACCCTAGAGACATGCGGCCAAGATGCCCATCAAAGTCGTACAGCGGCACACCGACGCCCGCACTCTCCGAGTACATCCGGAAATTACTTTCTGATTG
>JAYVQZ010000139.1:0-9668 GCA_043776735.1 Deltaproteobacteria bacterium
GGCAAAAACTAAAGAAAGAGGCAGTAGAATATAGAGGGTACTGCGAGTCAGGTCGACCCAAAAGCTCCCCAATTTATCACTCTGCTTCGCCCTAAGCCCTCGAGCTAGAGCCACCAAAACAGCGATTCCACTGGCCGCACTTACAAAGTTTTGAACCGCAAGGCCAATCATCTGAGTAAAGTGACTCATAGTGGATTCTCCACCATAGGCCTGCCAATTGGTATTGGTTACAAAACTGACCGCCGTGTTAAAAGCCAAATGCCAGGAAAGGCCAGGATGTTTCGCACGATTTAGCGGTAAAATACCTTGAAAGATTTGAATAAAGAAGAGAACTAGAAAGCCCACCGCGCTAAAAACCAAAACTGCAGTGAGGTATTCTCTCCAATTCATCTGCTCGTTTTCATCGACGCCTAAGAAACGGTAGGCAGCCCTTTCGGCGGAACGTCCAAAACTTAAGAGGTGGCGTTCTCCTGCCATCACCTTCCCTATCCACTCACCAAGAATCGGTGAAATAAGAATAAGTGGAAGAAGGGCTAACGCCACTTGCAAAATATCACTGGGGCTCATATCGCCTACCTCAAAATTTCTCTGGATGAAGAAGTGCGTAAATTAGATAAACCAACAAACCCGTGGCTACTGAGCCAGCCAATAACAATTCCATAGGGCACCTCTAGATTTCATTGTGAGGCAAGCCACATCAAAAAAACGCAAAGACTGGGGTCGTGGGTATAAAGATTTTATAAAGATCACTACGGGAGGGAAATGTGAAAGTGGATACTAATTTAATCTGTAGCGATCGGCATACCACCGAAAGTACCTTCTAAAGGGCTTGTAATCCATTCGAAGTGCAACGAGGTCCAGAGCCCCCCCTTGGATGGGGCGAAGATCTAAGGCTTCTAGGAACGTATTAACCTCACCCATATGCATTGAATAATTAACCTTGCCAAAATAATGACCAAACGTGGTGGTGTGAAGGTAATCGGCAACGGAATCAAGAACACGCTCGCGGATCTCTTCGAGATGAGCGCCTGGCTGAGTGCGCAGTTGTTGGTACATTTTTATGCCATAAAAAATTTCTTCAAACCGCTCATAGCCGAGCCTTTCAAAAAGAGGAACTTCGTGACCCAACGGGTAATAAGTTGTCCCCTCTCCCGCAAGCGGGGAAATCGTGCAGAATTGGAGTTGCGTGCACTTCTGTTGCAAAAGTTTCTCAAGACCGTTGACCTCCATCAATGCCCCATTTCTTATTTCGGGTACGGGGAAGCCGTGCGAGTGCAACCAATCAAAGGCGTGCCGAGTAGTATCCGGAGCCTCCTGGGTCCGAAGACCGTCGTCGAAAGACTCGCTCCGTAAGACCCCAGGATTTACGACCTCTTTTGAATCTGAGCGGTAATGATTGCCGGGCCCCATGTGAGGCGTTCCGGACTTTACCCCTGTGGCAGTGAGGTGCCGATCCTTTAAGGAAGATCTCCATCCGCTTTCCGTAATCAGCAAATTCTCATCGAGATGCCTCTTAAACCACTCCTTAAATTCGCGATGGGCCGCAATAGCGTTGCGCAGGAAGTTGGGATCAACCCCATAGGTACTCTGGGCATTGCGAAGGTAGGCAAGAGACTCTAACTTAGTCCCCACCGACCTGGGCGGATCGCCGTGTACCCGATCCGCATCTTTTATTATTGCTTCGTCCGTCAGTCTTTTTCTGCGACTTACGGAAGTCGATCCCACGTCAGAAGTAAGGGGCGCCAGGGATTGCCATAGGCAACGCGGCAATACCGCTTCGGCGGAATTACCAATGCTTAAAGCCAAAAGGAAAAGTACGGCCCGTACCAAAGGCCAAGCGCCAGTTTTTATGTTCTTCCCCGTGCCCACTAAGTCGTTGAATGAAGCAAGGCGTATGCCGCTAGAACTGGGACAGTTTTCCGTACAAGGCCCCTGTTTACAACGAGCATACACCGTTCAGGAGTTCGACATTATTCGGAGAGGTTCGACGCAAATCATGCACTCGATTTGGACACAATCCCTCGGTGCCGACACCGTCTTTAAAAGAGAGTTCTGCCACAAAAATAAACCAGGAATGCATTAACTCCAGTAACGCTCGAGTAGGTGACTTCGAGCTAGAGTGGCCTAAACTGCAATTCCGGATTTTAAATGGAGGTTTTAGAATGAAAAACATATTCATCATCTGCGCGACGGCGGTAACGGTCTTTTTGACTACTCTGCCCGCTAAGGCCGCCTCTGCTTCATTCGACACAGCAAAGATCGAAAAAATAACCGGGCTAAAGGGCGCTTACAACGAAGCCGAGCATGTGTTTAAGGTAAGTAACCCGCGTAATGACGTGAGGGTTTCAGTGGATCAAATGGCCATGTCACCATTTCTGGGACTAACTTCCTGGGCTTCCTTCACGCCGGGCGGAAAGGCCGACTTCATGGTTATGGGAGACCTCGTTCTTTTTCAGGATGAGGTAAATCCTGTGATGAGTGCCCTTCTTGATAATGGGCTTGAGGCAACGGCATTGCACAACCATTTCTTCTACGACGATCCCAAAGTCTTTTTCATGCACATCAGCGGCGAAGGTACCTTGGAACACTTGGCCCAAGGAGTAAAAAAGGCGCTCGAAAAAGTAAAAGAGATTAGGACAGCCAGTGCCTCACCCGTTAAAGAATTTGGCGGAAAAGACCTGCCTGCGGCCAGCTCGATCTCGGCAAAAGCCATTGAGTCCATTTTTGGAATAAAGGCCGCTACCCAAAACGGAATGGCGAAAGTGGTCATTGGTCGAAAAGTGAAAATGGCCTGTGGCTGTGAAGTAGGAAAAGAAATGGGCGTTAATACCTGGGCAGCGTTTTCAGGAAGTGACAACAATGCCGTCGTGGATGGTGATTTTGCCGTTCTCGAAAGGGAACTCCAGCGCACATTGAAAGCGCTGCGTAAGGGTGGAATCCATATCGTCGCGATTCATCACCACATGACGAATGAAAACCCGCGCATGTTGTTTTTGCATTATTGGGGCAAAGGAAGAGCTGAAGACCTGGCCAATGTCATTAAAGGGGCCCTGCCGGAAGAAGAGACGCACTAACTTACAATAGATAAAAGATTCTACGACGAGCTAGGCAAGAAACTCCAATTCCATAATCAGAATGCCCCGTTACGCCTTTATCGACGATTCAAAAAAAACCGCAAGCAATTCTCAGCAATTTTGCAATTATCCAGGAACTGGCCGTTCCGCCACTGTGTAAGCATGGGTAGTGACGTAGCCCCCCCCCATTCCCCGCTGTTTTTAAGGCGCAAACCGGTCACGATCCCAGCGCATTAACTTCCAAAGAGCCAAACCAAGGAAAAAGAGGTCGGGTGTCACTCCCGGGCGCCCGACCTCTTTTTTTCCCTAGCGGAAAGAACCGTGCTTTCACTCCCACCGAGTCAGATAACGCAACAAGCCAAATAGAATCCAATTTTTACGCAGCAACTTAAACTACCAAATGAATAGCCAGTTGCGGTGACTAAACATCGGAGCCGCAATTCCGATAAGTAGTAGAGGTAACACTTTGAAATTGTCGCTGCCATTCACTTTTGTTTCATGTTTTCTAATTCTCAATCAGTCCGCCGGCGGCGATAGAGCAAAACTTGCCCCGGCCGGGTCTCCTGAAGTTCTTCAAGCCAGAGTCACACAGTTCACCAAAGAGAATCAGGAGTTTCAAAAAAAGGTCCAACAAGAGCGTTGGGAGTTTGAAGACAAGATGAAGGCAGAAAGGCGAAAGCACGAAGATGACATGACGAAAGTGGACCGTTCCCGAAGAGACTCCGAACTTGGTCGCTCAGATCAATTCAGCTCAGAGGAGCGGAAAAAGCTTCGGGAGACTCAGCAGAAAGAACGAGCAAGTTTAGAAGACGCCTTTCAAGATCGAAGCCAAGAGATGCGCCGTGCTTTCGAGGATAAGAAAGAAAAAGCACGACGTGAATTTACCCGACTGCATTCCCTGACATCCCCCGGCGCAGTCGAATAACCGCTGCCGGATCGCTGTCTAACAAACCCTTTCTCTAAAACATTTAAGCAGTTTACTGCGAACGTAGGGTGAAAACTCCGCCAGATCCTCTGAGGTAAAAGATCTTGCCCACCCGTAGGCAAAAAGAAGGTGCTGGCACTCCCGGGAAAATCGAACGGTCACCCGATCATCGGCGTGCGCTTGCCGGTCGACAAAACGCGCTAAAAAAAGGCCCCCTAATAAAAATATTCTTGCTCTCTATAGTATCAAAGTCCTTTCAGTAACGCCTTATTAGCACAGAAAACAGGAGGTTCCTTGGCATTCATTCATCAGATCGAAAGCTCGCGCACTCCTCGATCATTTGAATTTTTTCTAAAAACAAACAGATGGTTTGAGTGGAGAAACGTTACTGCGGTTTGGTAACTAAGGGACCTATCAATTTTACTTTTAGCTCGTCGAAGTTCTTATCCAACATGTGGGCGCCAAACCACATCGTCCAAAAGTCCCGAGCGAGGTTGGCGCCTGAGCCGAGATAGGTCTCTTTTAAGCTTGTAGATTCAATAACAACCGTCTCATTGTCCTTGGGACCGTAGCCAATAAATGTGATTAGGGTTCCGGGAGTGGAGGGGACGCTGGTGTTTTTCACCAGCTTAAAGAGAGGAACATGCGACAATGGCGTGGAGAATATCCCGTTCTTAAGCAACGTATCTTGAGATCCTAAGAATACTTCCTTGGCCGTCACTGAGGAATTCATCGTGAGCTGCAATACCTTATAGTTAGCGGCGGCAACCTGCTCCATGATCGGACGGCCCCTATCGAAACCGTTGGGGAGATCCAGATAGCTCTTAATCGTATAAATTGGAAATTTTGTGGTCACAGGAAGCGTTCTTCTGGAACCCAGAGCAATCTCAAACGTGTAATCCCTGTGCACGGTGCCTGCCCCCGTGAGAAAGAGATCTACGGGCCGCTCGCCTGGAACCTTTAGCGTTGCTTTTCTATAGACGGGCGTATTTTCCGCTCCCACAGCAATCGATGTTAGATAGGAATCTTCATCGTTTTGAAATAACGAGGCATAGAATTCTAATCGTTTAGCGGGGACCGGGAAAGCTGGCTCCTTCTTCGCCCCTATTAATAGACAGATAGAGTCACCATTTAGATCAGTGCATCCGATTGCAGGGGCATTGGTTTCTGACTCGGTAACCAAAATGGATTCCCAATGCTCATAAAATATAAGCGACGTTAGCCGCAGTAAGGGATGCTTTGGATAACGCTGTAACGACCGCCTAAGCACCTGGTGGAGCTGGGTCGCGGATTTTCCGTGCAGGCTGTAGTAGGTGGCGCCATTTTCCTCATATCCGGTAATAGCTCCCTCTTTTAGTGACCACGTCACATTGGCCTTGGCGCCCCCATTGGCCGTGTAATCGCAAAGCACTTTATTATCGTCGGACTGGACGGACTCTTCCGTTTTCTGAGGGGTGGCGAACTGAATTCGGCAGTTGGCCACCACCCCGTCCATCGATAAACCTGCTGCTCGAGCAGGTGAAAAATCAAGTCCGGTGAGCCGGTCCTGATTTTCATTCATCACCTGAACGAGAACGGGTGAGCTTTCGGCCCCCAAATCAATGAAGGTCAAAGGCGTAGCGCTGGCCACTCCACAAGAAACGATCCCCAAAAAAGCAACGAGACGGATCTTTTGCCAAGATTTGTGAATGAAACTCATGGTGGCCTTTTTTTTAAATGGTGCAGTTTAGTTTGGAATTACTTTTCCGTTAACCAGAACGTACCAACGTCCATTGGAGTATGTGCGTAGATAGCCATCACTGTATTTCTGCCAGGTGTTAGGTTTATAGATTGGCTCGTTAAGGATAACGCGAATTTCCGTGAGCGTTTCACCAACGTCCTTAACGACGGAATTAAGTCCCTTTTTTGCAAGTTGGCCCATGCCTCCAACGAAGGCCTTGGCAACTCCATCCCAATGGGCTTCCCACGCCTTTTTTTGCTCTGGTGTCAGCGTGGATTCAAAGGCTTTTAACTCGGCCGCGTCATCTCTTGGTTCTTGAGCAATAACCTGTGTCGACAAAACGCTCAAAGCGGCAAACATACCTAAACAGAACGAACTAATTTTATTCATATGATTTTCAACTCCCTGTAATTATCGGTACAAGAAATTAACTTGGCGCACCATGTAAACAACGGGGCAAATCGCAATAGCGCTCCCTAGAAGCAAGGTATCGAGTAAGAGTTACCGGCCGTTTTTTTCACACAAAAAAATGAAGACTAAAAACGCATTCAAAGTTAAGCCGCAAGTCCGGACCTCGTAAAATTTATTAGTCGCTATAATTTTTATCGTCGATAAAAAGTTTCTTGCTCATTTCTCTTGAGTTTTGTTCTGGTTTTTATCAAGACGAATACGCGTTGCGTAAATTTCTTACTTGCAAGATTCCTTGGGGGAAAAATGTTTTATCGTTACTTGTTTTCTATGATGGTTATGGTGGGCTTGGTCGTGCCTTTGGCAAACGCTCAAGAGGACGGAGTCGTGCGCACCTTTATGATCGTATGGTCTTATCAAGACGCTACCAACAGAGGGAGAACGTCCCATGTCTTTGCCACTTTTTTTCTCATGAACGGGAATCGGTTGGGACAGAAATTCACGATTAGTTGGCTTCCCCAACGCCAGTACATGAAAGGAAGGTCTGGATTAAAGATGCCACTTTTTGGAGTAGTTCCCGGCCAGCTTTATTCTCTTAGCGAGACTCTCGGTTTTGCTGAGGCTTTAGGCGAGCCTGTCACACGTTCAGGTCCGTATGAGATCACTATTCAAGGATATAACCGGGCCGTAACCCAATTAAATCATCTCCAAAGCGGCCGGGTGGCCTATAAATTTCTAGACAGAAGTTCGCGGCCCGAGGCACTCAATTGCATTCACTCAGTTTCCGATGTCGCCGGACAACTTCGCACCGGCGCTCTTAGGGGGGACGAGGCTGCCGATTTTGTCGTAGGACATTTTGGACAACGAGGAGTCTTGCGCAATAACCAACAAGACTTGGGACTCTACAATTCAATTCGTCAGCACCTCGCTCAGCCTTAGCGTCTCGCAAAGGAGGCGATCGACTCTTGAAAAGGGGAAAGAACGGAGTTTGACTTAGATCGGCACCCCTTACATTATTTTGCCAATTCTAAAGAGGAGTGAAACCGATGAAACGTCTTTCCCTGAGTGTTTGCTTTCTACTAATCACAAGCCATGGCGCCTTCGCATTCGAGCTTAAATCCAATGATCTCAAACCAAATGGGAAGATTGCAGACGATTTTGTTTATAAGGGAATGGATTGCACCGGGAAGAATCTTTCTCCCGAGCTGCATTGGAGCGATGCCCCAAAGGGAACCAAAGGTTTTGCGGTAACTCTCTATGATCCGGATGCCCCAACAGGCAGTGGATTTTGGCACTGGGTAGTAGTTGGCCTCCCCGCCTCGGTCACTTCAATGAAAAAGGGTTGGAAGAGTGCTGAAGCGGGCGTCGGCACTGAGATAGTCAGCGATTTTGGTTCGGCTGACTACGGCGGCCCCTGCCCTCCTGCGGGCAAACCGCATCATTACGTTTTCACCGTCCATGCATTGAAAACAGAGAAGCTGGACATTCCGCCAGGGGCAACGAATGCCTTTGTTCGATACATTATCAACGGGGCAACTTTAAAGAAGGCGAGTTTTACTGCCATGTACGGAAGGTAGTCTTAGGTGGGGTGATAAATCACTCGTACGTAACTGTGAGCGTATAGGTTCCCGTATAAGCGCCGGCCGCTTGGGCGGCGCCAATGGTGATCGTGGCGCCGATATAGACATCGTCGACGCCGGCGACGGCTAAGGAACATGCCGTCATTGCTGCGGCGGCAGGGGAAGCCCTTCGCAGAGCTTCCTCTCAATCAGCTTTCAATAATAATGAGTTTACTCGTGGAAGGTAGTCTCATCATGCCCGCCGTCATTTTGCATCAGCGTAATCAAAGACTTAAGCAGATCGGTGTCGGCATTCTTAAGTGCCTTTGGATTACTGGCGGCCGCAATGTTTTTAATCATGCCGGCAAGACGGATGCCGCCTTTGAGAATCCGACTTTTCACGATGGGCACCGCAGTCTTCATGTACTGCGCATCAAGCGTCGGGATATTTGAAATCGGTCGACCCGTCGGTTTCCCTTTGGCATCGACAATATCGCAATAATCGCGATCCTCCGGGCGAACGACCGGTTTTGAATTTGCGTCGTCTTTGTAAACGGACACATGGTAGCCGTGGGATTCCTTATACCATTCCACGGTAGGCGCTTTTTCAATAGCGGCGTATTGCTCCGCAGTTAGCGCCTTTAAGTCAGGGGCCAGAACTTCCGCAAGTTCGGAGTAACCAAACCATGAGCTTTTGGGGTGAGTCGCCTGGTACTCTGGTTTGATTTGGTCGAAGATCTTACCATCCCATACCGAGTGTAGGTTTGTGGGATAAGCATGTCCGGTTGGAGGGGTGAGGTTTACTTTGCAGAGGTTGGCTCCCATGTCGATGCCGTACCCAACATGCAGCGGCTGATGAACATCGCCCACGACGTGGACGAGGTAGCGGAGGAGAATCATTTTCTTATCCCGCGATGCCTTAGGATCAATGAGAACTTCCGGGGATTGCCCAATGATGACATGGGCGTCCATCTTGTGCCGGTCGCCAGGGCCCATTTTGTCAAAATTAACTCCAAAGGGAATGTTCAAGAAGTGGTAGGGGGAGAAGTCATTGGGACCGTACTTCGCCTTTCCGCCGCCAAAACGCTCGTCTGAGCGAACGTGATCGGGAAAGGTCGCGGCGACCGATAGAGGTTCGGCGCCAAGGACGTCAAAGACATAGGCCTTTGCCCGCTCATTGCCCTTTTGGTTGAGAATGTTTTGGGCAATTTGGCCTACGGTTTGATGGCCTAGATCATCCCAGGCCTGAACATCGGTAACGAACAATGTGGCCGCTAGACCCGCTAGGACGAAACTTTGAATTTTAAAACTGAGCTTCATATCAGCACTCAACCTCTCTTAAAAAAAATGATTCAAGGTGTCGTATCACGATCGTTAGTCACCCCACAACAGAGCCACTTTTCTCGCAATTTTTATTAGTTCAGTCGGCAGGTGCGTTTCGGCAAAATAAAAGGACCTAATAAACGGCACGTTTACATAGTAACTATTCAATTTAAAAGGAGTAACTTACGTGAAGAACATCGATAAAAAGTTCACTGCTATAGCATCAAAAGGCCTGCCGGCCCTAGCCTTCCTGATAGTCTTCCAAGGCGCCTTAGCTCATGGAAAACCTTTGCAGTGCCCCAATATGACGGCAGCCTTTAATGACGCTTCTGAGGCGCGCTACCAGCTCAATGAGCTGGCCTATCGCAATGGAAACGGACAGGTGGCAGAGGCGGTTCAAGACTTGACCGACATCAAATCCGACATCAGACACGGCATGGAGTTCCGCGGATGCGACATTTCTCAACTCCACCGCACCGCCAATTTTACTTACACGTCGGACAGAGCGCTCACGGTATGCCCTCACAAGGAAAAAGCTCAACAGTTGGTGGTCGATGCCGAAATTCACCTCCTTCGCGCCGTGCATGAATACGACGGTCTCCGCTATGAGGCGCGCCGAGATGCTTTGCGTTTGATCAAAGAGATCAGAGAAATGCTAA
>JAYVQZ010000140.1:0-2488 GCA_043776735.1 Deltaproteobacteria bacterium
GAGCGCGTAATTCATGTTGGGGAGAAGACCCTTGCCACGCTTCGTTTTTCCATTGTTCGACCGACTCTATTCCTGGATCTTTTTCCGCCGCTGATTCTCGGGTCACTAATTCTGTCGCTCCTTATCGCGTTCGCGAGCTATCAGCTCCTGATTCGCCGTATTGAAAAAGGAGTTCTAAATCCCCTTTTAGAGAAACTTTCCCAGGAGGAGAGAAATTCCGCTATCGCCCATACTACGAAGATGCTTGCGCACGATATCCGAAAACCTTTCTCTATTATGCGGCTCGCTTTAGACAAGCTGACAAGCTCTGGTCATCCTCAGGTAAGAGAAGTGGGAAATGAAATCGCGGAAGAAGTCGTGGCAAGCCTTGATTCAGTCGATTCCATGCTGACAGATATCCTCGATATCAGTCGCAATATGGAACCGAAGTTGGAAGAAGTTTCGATGGGAGTTCTCATCGACCAGGCTCTCAATACGGTGACCCGGATTTTTCCCAAGCCCCAAGTAACTGTTACCTATAACATCCAGCACCGACACGCCATCCAGGCTGATAAGGAACAGATTCTTAGAGTTCTTACAAACCTCATTGAGAATGCCTTTCAGGCCATGGACGGCAAAGGAAAGTTGGACATTCGCACCAGTGAGATCTTTGGGGGCGCACAACGTATCCTTGAGGTTGTTCTGACGAATGATGGCCCGCTTATTCCGGCGAAGGATCGGCCACGTATTTTCGATGCGTTCATGACCGGCCGGAAGAACGGAACCGGCCTGGGACTTGCCATCTCCAAAAAAATTATTGAATCCCATAAGGGTTCTTTGACCTGCGTTTCAAACGAGAAGTTTGGAACCATTTTCTCCTTTATGCTTCTCAGCAACGGCCGAGAGCTTGGTGAAGATCCAAGAAAGCTGGAAATGGTAGAAATTGGGTTGAGGGATGCGAATATCGCGAAAACCAGTCTCGATGCCCTAAAGGACCGAACCATTCTGGTCTTCGATGACGAGGCTTACGTGCACCGCGCTTGGAAAGAGTTCTCAGCCGGGCACCCATTCTTAACCTTCGCCCACTTCCGTTCCTGGGAGGACTTTGTTGGGCAGGACGCCTTTGGCCTGGTCGAGAAGGCCATCGCTTTCGTGGATCTACGTTACAAGAATTCGAAACACGACGGAATCGGCATAGCCAAAGCCTTGAAGAAACTTGGGGTGCGAAAGGTCTATGCGATTACCTCTGATCGCGAAGCTGCGCTAACATCTGGCCTTTTTGATCATGTCTTTGGAAAAGAGATCCCGAAAAACTTCGACCGCTTAGTTGGTTAGGGCTACCAACAGCCCCGCCCATGGCGCTTTTCCGCGCTGCTGCGGCACGTCTATTTTGTCGTGTTTACTTACATTTGCTTGTCATTGATAATCACTGTTCCTTTTTTGTTTCGAGGTATTTTTAGCAATGAACGAAGAACGCTGGCTCTCCGTAGAGGAGATCGCCACACATTTGGGCATTTCCAAAGAGACCGTCTATCGATGGCTCGAAAAGCGGAAAATCCCTGCTCATCGTGTGGGAAAGCTCTGGAAATTCCGCACCTCTGAGGTCGATCAGTGGGTGCTGGGAGGTGGTGCTTCAGCAAACCCTGGAAAGAGCCAGGAGCAAGGGAAGCAGCTATGAAATTAGAGGACATTAAAGAAAAATGCCACCTTCGCGGAATTGAAGGCAGCGACGTCGTGAGAGTCGAGGCCGTTCGGAAGATTGCCGAAGGCAGTCTTTCCGTTACCTACTGGAATACCAAAGGCGAAATCCGTAACCAGTTACTGAATAGATCTGATGAAACCCGCATCGAATTGGTTGAGACCGAGCGACCATGGAGTTTTTCTGCGGATGGAGCAACTTTCAAATTGGCGCTTGAGGCGCAACGTATTCGCTTGGCCCATCTCTTCGATCCAATGATGGCTGTACATAGCTCGAACGTGGAGCCACTTCCACATCAGATCACCGCAGTTTACGAGGCGATGCTCCCTAAGCAGCCACTCCGTTTCGTTCTGGCAGATGATCCGGGCGCCGGTAAGACAATTATGGCGGGTCTGCTCATTAAAGAGCTGATTATGCGCGCCGATGCGAAGCGTGTCCTCATTGTTACCCCTGGATCCCTTTGTGAGCAATGGCAGGACGAACTATACGAAAAATTTGGTCTCCAATTTCAGTTATTCAGTCGTGAGAAGCACGAACAGTCTGCGCGAGGTAATTACTTCGCCGAGCAGAACTATGTAATCTGCCGTCTCGATCAGCTTTCACGAAATGAAGATTTTCTGACAAAACTTGAAGCGACCGAATGGGATCTCATCATAGTCGATGAAGCTCATAAGATGGCGGCGAGCTACTACGGTGGTGAACTTAAAGAGACCGACCGGTTCAAACTTGGAAAGAAGCTGGGCACCCTTTCTCGCCATTTCCTTCTTATGACCGCTACGCCCCATAACGGTAAAGAAGAAGATTTTCAGC
>JAYVQZ010000141.1:0-2484 GCA_043776735.1 Deltaproteobacteria bacterium
TATCAGCACGGACAGATCCCGCACCTTCTCTACATCGCCAAGGGAGCTAGTGCCGATTATTATTATTGGAAAAAGAAGACGCTCGCCATGGCAGTAGAAATCTCCGACAGCAACACGCCACCGGAATCGAAGATTCCTCATTACGTTGACGAAAATGCCGAAGCGCTTTGGATCTTTTTAGAAGCGGTGTAGTCGACGCCGGTACGCCGCTGGACGATTTTTGCTGCCGCCGTGGCCGCTTGTCACAAGGGGGGGTATTTGCTTTCTAATAAAGGGTGCTTGTTCACGTTAATTTAGCTTCAAGGACGTTCCGAGCGGCGGCCATTTCGTCTTTTAGATATCCGTCTTCAACTAAAATTAAGTCGTCCGAACTCGTGCATGATTTGCAGCAGTCTTGCGCACTGCTAACCCCTTCTGTCGACGATATACGCTCCCCTAAAAGCAATAAAATACTATTGCCCCACGCATAAAAATGGTCGTTAAAAGAAGAATGGCGGCACGAACCCGACAGCTTCTTCTTGATGATTCTTTCAAATATTAGCCGGTGCATGGCGGAGAATATTCAGTCGGCAAGAGAAAGAAGTCTCGTCCCCTTAACACCAGAAAGCCGATTCACCTCACGCTCAGATCTTCGTATGCTGTGGGGAAGAACTCCTTTCGTACGAAGAAGAACGAGGCTTTTATATCAAAACTCATCACAAGCTTAAGCCGTATGTGGGGCATTAGGATTTATCAGTATTCTATCCACGGCAATCATCTTCACCTCTCATTGAAAGCCTTGACCCGGCAAGGGTTTCAAAACTTCCTTAGAGTGTTAAGTGCGCAAGTGGCTACCTTTGCCACTGGCGCAAAGAGGGGGAAACCCTTTGGAAAGCGGTTTTTTGATTTACCGGCTTTTACCCGAATTGGGGAGTGGGGAAAGCCCTTTAAAATACTTATCAAATACGTAGCTCAAAACGTAATGGAAGCTAGCGGCCTCATTCCCTACCAGCCAAGAAAGCCACGGCGAGGTGCCTCTTTGACAAGACAACGCCTCAGGAAATGAATAGAGGACTGGCTCCCGACCTCGTTGTGGCTCGGTCCGATTAGTTTAAGTTGAAGACGGATATCCACCGTCCGTGGCCGGCCGCCGCTCGAAACGTTCTAAACGGCAATTTCATCAAATGACTCCAAACCCTAAAGAAAGCAACCCGGCCCTTTACCAACAGAAGCGGTCTACTCAAAAGGCATCTTACGTCGGCAAAGCCACCTCCGTCGTTGAAGCCGCCAAATCACAATGACGCGGGAGACTTGCCTTCCCCTTTGCGTTAAAATTACTTCATGCCCCAACAAGAAACCGAATCCCTCTCCCTCCGTGTTGCTCGACTTGAATTGCTGGTTGCTGCGAGCAAAATAGGCTCTCCGTTAGAGCCGTCATCGTTCTTTCTGGCGCTGGTTAGCATCACCGCTGGGGCCTACTGCGCCTTTCTCGGCCTGGGACTTCCGAATCACCCCTACCAATGGGTCGCCGGAGGTTTATTGGTCTTTTTTGCCTACCAACGCGACTGGTTTCGGTTGCCTAGGAATCCGGTGTTTTGGTGTCTGTCCTTACTCAATTGTTTCGCGGCCGCCTCACTGGCCAAGCTATTTATCGGAAGCGGCCGGCGTTTTCCTTTTCAATGGATTCGCTATCCAGAATTGACCTGGAATCGAGTCGGAATGTTGCCGGAACCGACCATGATTTGGCAGGGGGTCTCTTTTTCCGGTCAAGAGGTGGATCTGACTTCGGTACAAATGTTTCTTATCGGAGCGCTTGTCTTTGGCCGCTGCCTTAGGCTTCAAGGATTTACTTCCTTAATGGCAATAGGGCTTTTGGCAGCAAGCCTTCCGGCACTGGTCAGTTTTCACTGGAATTGGGTTTTTCCGGCCGTTGCGCTGACCGGCGTGGCCTTCTACCTGCAATCCCGGGAATTTGGTTTCCCCAAGTTTAAGCATTCCTAAGATCGGCATTAACAGTTGTAACAAGTAAGTGCCGGCAGCGCCCCCCCGTTTTTCCTCCGCTGCGATCCTAAATCTACCGATAACAAAGCAGGGGGAAAACCATGAAAAGATCGTCTTTATGGCTCAGTGCGTGGATAATCTGGATTGTCTCTTTTGCAGCCTATGGCGATGATGCCAGCCTAGATGTCATTACTTTGACGGTGCCCAATGGCTTTGCCGTGGCGCAAGAGGCGGTTTCGGAAGGAACCAAATTTATCGTGATGCAGAGAGAGGATGAGGTGATTTCTCTCTACGCTAAATCTGGGGGGGCTGCCGTTGACGCCACTTCTATCTTTGCTAGCCAATCCACCGTGACTTCGATGACCACTGAATCCATTGGGCCCTTCTCTTGGAAAATGTACGACATTAAATTTACTAGAGCAGCAGGTCGGGGAGAAAACTACCTCTCCGCATTTACTACGGTTTATAACAACACAGCCTTTTACGGGTATTCCCGTTCCTCTA
>JAYVQZ010000142.1:0-2481 GCA_043776735.1 Deltaproteobacteria bacterium
TGTCCACCGAAAGAGGAATGGATTTGGTTAACGTGGGCACCGTAAAAAGTGGAATAGCATCCATCTTTTTGATCAGAGGACGATTTCGCTCAAACGCAGCCAATACTGATGCGGTCATTTTTGTCCGCCAAAAAATGCCACGAAGAAATTAAAAAAGTGAAATCCCACCAGGGGGAGGGTGGCAAAGGTGAGGTAGTCTCGGGGGCGGTCTTTTATTTGAGGAGAAAAAGGGAGGGCCGATGCTGCTAGTGCCAATGCTGCCTGGACGAACCATGGGGCTGGCGTGATTAGAAAAGTCGCTGCCAACAGGAGCATCGCAATCTTGAAAAAGAGACGGCCCCGTCGGTAGGTTTTCTCAGGGCCATAAAACACGGCATACGTCTTTTTCCCAGCGACGGCGTCATTTAAAATTTGCGGAGGTTGATGAGCAAGGAGAACGGCGGAGGCCAAAGCGGCACACCCCAAAACTCCGAAAACAGCTAGGCCGATATTCTTGCTGGGCAACAAACACCACAGGCATCCAAAAACACCAACGCCGTAGCATCCAGCGGTAACCGCTTCTCCCGCACGTGAGTACGCAAACGGAAATGGTCCTAAGTTGTAGAGCAATCCCAGGGCCACCCAGGGAAGGGCAAGGAGTAAGATCCAGAGCTGATTGGCGGAATAAAGCGCAAATCCCCCAAGGGCAACTCCGGCAACTAAACTTAATGTCCCGTGAAGCGTTACTTTGAGCTGACTAAAATCGTGATAGCGAACCCAACTTTTCCATTTTTCCGAGTCGGCCCCACGCCGCCAGTCGTTGGAGTCGTTAAAAACATTTACCGCATGCTGGAGCAAAACAACCCCGGCCCCTGCTAAAAAAATTATCATTTTTTGCGATGAGGAACTCGGCCAGGTGAGAACCCATAGCAATGGGAAAAGGGAGATGAGGTAGATGGCAGGCTGGAGAGCCTGCCATCCCGTGAGAGAATGGAACGTACTTTTAGGCAATGGCCAACGACTCCTCGTGACGAACCTTTGCCAGCATGTTTTCAAACCATGTGGCATGTTCGCGCTCGGAATCGATAACCCGCTGATAAACGTCAGCGGCCTTTTTGTTGTTCTGAGCTAGGGCCTGGTCGCGGAACTGGGGATAGATCTGCTGATATTCCCTTTGCTCAACGCGAATGGCCACTTTAAGCGCATTCTCCATCACAACTTTTGGATTTTTCGCGATGAGCTTGTCACAGTTTTTTTTAATCACTTGGATAGTGGCCTTGGCCCGAGCCGTATCGTTTCCCTCTGGCGGGGTGCCCATCTCCTGGTAGAGACTGCGCAACCAAACCGAGTGAAGTTTCTCCTCTCCAGCCACTTTTAAAAAAAGCTCAGAGACTTCGGGGTAACCTGCAGCCCGCGCCCATCGGGCGAATTCGGGGTACATGACTTGATTTTCATATTCTTCCACATCGACAAACGATTCTGCCGTCTGTTCTAGTTTCTCGCCCTTTTGAGCTGCAGCGAAGCAGCCGAAGATGGACTCCTCGTTGATGGTCTCGTGTGAGGTGCTGTTAATAGTTGGCATGGGTGGATCTCCTGTTAATGGACTTACTATACTATCAGAAGTTTCAATGATTTCTGAAAGTACAAAAAAGATATTGATCTGGAGGGGGTAATGTCAATAGGCTAGAGAGTAAGATGCGATTAGATTTTAGCCCCGTGGTTCCCGTTTATGACCTTCTCAACGACGTTATGTCCTTTGGACTTCATCGGCTTTGGAAGCGCCGGCTGGTGCGTGAGCTGCGGCTTGAGGCTGGTCCGTTGGCCCCTGGGGTGGTTTGGATGGACGTGGCCTCCGGCACGGGAGATGTTGTGCGGCTTCTCTCAAAACGGGGTAACGAAAAAATAGTGGCGATTGAGCCCTGCGCGCAAATGATGGCCAAAGGGCTCGGCCGAACGGGAGATCAGGTCACCTGGTTACTGGCGCCAGCAGAAGCGCTGCCAGTAGCTAACGGCACTATCAATGGCGTAACCTGTTCCTTTGGAATTAGAAACTTCGACGACCGGGTAAAAGCCTTTTCCGAATGGAAACGAGTCATGAAAGCGGGAGGAGTTTGCGCTGTTTTAGAGATGCACCCGCCACCGGCTGGCCTGCTGCGTACCGCGCTGCGGTGGCATTGGAGCCTGGTGATTCCCTTGGTGGGAAGGTTGGTAGGCCTTGGGGGGGAATATAGGTATTTGAGAGACTCCGTAGAGAGCTTTGTAAGCCCCGGGGGGCTTGCCGAGGAGGCTAAGCGGGCGGGGCTGATTCCCTTACGGTCTATTTCCCTATTCGGAAAAGGAATGGTATCTCTTTCCCTTTTCCGAAATTATGGCTGAACGCAAAATATTGATGACTGAAGAGGAGATCGCTTTCTCCGAGATTATTGGCGATCTGGTGGAACAGTGGGGATTTAACCGAAATTTGGGCCGCCTTTGGTCGCTGTTGTACGTTCGAAATGAGCC
>JAYVQZ010000143.1:0-2479 GCA_043776735.1 Deltaproteobacteria bacterium
TCATGACCTCTCTCGTCTCTTGTTTGTTTCGTCGCTGAACCAAACTCTAAACGCGGAGAGGTCATGCCTCAAATTTCAACTGAACTTAAACTCGTTCCCGCCCCCGGGTCTGACATTGAGTCTTCGAAAGAAACTCCCAGGACTCATAAATAAGATGCAAGAATTTCTATCTCGCGGTTACACGACGCCACCGGTCAGCAACCTTCCGTTCGTTTGCGATTCCAGCCGCGCCCCTGCTATTTAGTGGGAATTTTCATTTCTCTCTGCATATGGGCAATACAAGAGAGTTATCCGACCATGAGGTTTTTGAGTGGCAATGAGGGGCTAGCTTTTTCAAAGGCGTCTTTACCCAATGCTAGGGTTTTAAGAAAATTGAAAGTCTGAAATCCTGCCACTTTAGTTCCGTTCTTAATATGGGAAAGGTGGGTTTCTGTAATTCCGAGTCTGCCCGCCAATTCTAATTGGGTACAGTGATGTTCGGATAATATTTTTTCAATGAGGTGGGCTGCCACAGTTCTCAGAGTCGCTTCGGCGGCTTTATCAAAAGATGGTGCTTCCGTTGCGGAAAGCCCTGTTTCACCGCAAAAGTTACATTTAAAAATCTCAATTGGCTTTAGAAGCTCTAACTGACTGAAGTCTTTCCATTGGATAATTTTTACGGGCTGCTTCATCATAGTTTCTTTACCACAGTTTCCACAGCGTCTTGCTTTCATGGTTTTACTCCTGGAATAATTTTCCCACCGCTCGTTTTGAGCGGTTTCTCCGGCGGATGAAATGAAATTTCTTCAAGACAATCGTTTTCGATTAGGAACTTCACAAACCAGGGCTTGTTATCATAAATGACTCCATAAACGTCTGCTATGAGTTGGGAATCAGTCCATTGCAGATTGCTTGTACAAAAGCCTTCATCTGTGAGGGTTAGGATCGCATCTAAAATGAAATGAATGGTTTCTTGCTGGCTCAGTTGAGGGTAAATCGCCGAAACTTGTTTAATCGACCTGGAGGTTGCTGAGAACCACACAGTATCTTTGCCATGTTGTAGGTGCTCATTTACCAATCTCTTAACCTCACTTAACGGATGTGCCGGCTTAAGCGCCATAATTCGTCCTTCATTATACTTGTCTTGAGGACAAGACTCAAGGCTCTCCCTTATAAGTCACTGGAAGCCGAAGGTAAATTGTCTTAGGGGAGCATGAAGGGGTTACGGGTAATTCCGTCGCAATAGAATCTGCCTAACCATTTCTGGTTGGGGGCAGGTTCTAATGCCTCAAACAATTACAATTTTCGCTTGGAGGACGTTTCCAGTACCTTTCATCGTATTCAGGGATTATTTCCGCTTAACCGAGAGTTGACGAAGCTGCTGTGGGCAGCGCCCCCTAAGATTCGACCCGGAATATTTGGGCCCGATGTTTCGCTCCCCGTTAACCGGGGGCCCGACGGCGTGCTGCGGAACGTATCCCTGAAATTGGTACCGGTGCCCAACCCGGTACCTCGGACCAAGGCCGTGGCCCGCTGTCCATCGCCTGAAACCGTAACGGAGACATGAGCACCGGCACCGGGAATCGGGGTGCTTACATGCGAAGAGGAAACAGAGCTACCCCCCGATGAGGTCGAAGTGTTTATTGGTCCGTGTTGTCCTGCTGAAACTCTGTGAATGAGATTCGCGCCATCGATCCGAGCCCCCTGAGACTGGGAAACGACCCCGAGAACCATAAGGGCCAATAACTGTTTTTTATCGTTCATACATTTTATTCTTTCTGTTTCGTTAAATTTTAAACACTGCCAGGGTGGTTTAAATCACTGCCCTTCTGCGGGAACAACCCTCTCAACTCACTTTTTCGAAAAGGGTTGGCGTTTCGGGCGGATAGTTGAGGAAGGATCGTTAAAGAACCTCATTGCTCTCTCCTCAATCTCCCGCGATGGTTGAGAGATGTTTAGTAGCCTTGGTCCTATCGACGCTTCCCTTTGGCCCACATTAGAAAATAACCAGCGGCCTTATGCCGGGCTTGCTACCTCCTTTCCGGGAGATGCGCACTACCGCGGCGAGATCGAGGGGAAAATCCCGGTTTCTTTGCGAGGCACACTCTACCGCAACGGCCCCGGCCTCTTCGATAGAGATGGCAAGCGAAAGCGCATGATTCTAGACGGCGATGGGCTCGCCGAAAGCTTTCACTTCGACGACAAAGGCGTCAATTTCTCCGCCCGCTTCGTACGCACCAAGAAATTCGTCGAGGAAGAAAAAGCGGGAAAGTTCCTCCATCCGACCTGGTCCACGCTCTCTCCTGCGGGCTGGTGGCGCAACTTCGGCATGAAGACCCATAATCAGGCGGGAATCACCATCCTCGAATGGGGCGGAAAGCTCATGGCTTTCGACGAGGGACAAAAACCGGTGGAGCTCGATCCGGTGACCATCGGCACTCGCGGAGAAATCGATCTCGTTCCCGGCCGCGCGGACGTTCAAGTTCAGGCCCACTGGAAA
>JAYVQZ010000144.1:0-9619 GCA_043776735.1 Deltaproteobacteria bacterium
CAGGTTTTTCAATCAATATCGTCACCTTACTTTCGTTGAGTCTTGCAGTGGGACTGCTTATCGACGACGCCATAGTGGTTCGTGAGAATATTTTTAGGAAGTTGGAACTCGGAGACGATGCTCTAACAGCCGCCAGAGAGGGTACCAAAGAGGTCACTCTGGCTGTGGTTGCTACCACCCTAGTGGTAATTGCGATGTTTGGACCGGTAGCCTTTATGAAGGGAATTATCGGTCAATTTCTACGGCAGTTTGGGCTGACGATTTGTTTTGCGATGATGATCAGTCTATTTGACGCTCTCACCATTGCGCCGATGCTTTCTGCCTACTTTGCGGGAAAAGCCCATTCCCTTGAAGAGAGTAAAAAAGGGATTTGGGGTTCGACCGTAGGCGTTTTAGTACGTGGTTTTGACCGTTTTCAGAACTGGCTGGAAGATCGCTATGAAGCGATGCTTGGGGTGACTCTGCGGCGTCCAGCAATCACTCTCGTCTTGAGCTTTCTCGTTTTTTTAGCCTGTGTTTCTACTGTTGTGAAAATTCCAAAGACCTTTATTCCCCAAGATGGCCTAGATGAATTCGTTGTGCTGCTCGAGCTCCCAGCGGGTTCGAACTTGCAAGAGACCGATGAGGCTGCCCTTAAAGTAGACAAGATAGTACGGGCCAACAAAGAGGTGGCAGTAACTGCAGTTACCGTTGGTAGCCGCAATGGCGAGGCAAATATCGCCGAAGTTTACGTTCGTATGACGCCGTCGAAAACACGCACTATCGACGGCGTGAAGCTCAAGGACATCGTGCGTGAGCAAATTAGATCGATGACCTACGCCAATCCTAAGGTGGTTAATTACGATCCCAGTGGCAGCGGCAATACCAGCCCGTTTGTAATGAACTTGGTAGGGACTGATCCTGTGGCGCTTGAGGAGGCGAGTAAAAGTATTTTAGCCCATTTGAAAGCCGATAAGCGGTTAGTTGAGGTGGATACTAATTATCGGCCTGGAAAACCCGAGTTTCAGATCGTTCTGAAAAAGGGGGCGGCTGAGCGCTTTGGCATTAGCACGCGGTTGATGGGCGAAGAACTCCGAGCTCAAGTGGAAGGGATCACCCCGGCGAAGTTTCGAACCGAGGGCCGTGAGTATGACATTCGCGTTCGTCTACTTCCGGAACAGAGAAATATCCGTGTAGGGTTCCAGGAGATTTTAATCCCTAACGTAAATAACCGTCTGGTGCGCTTGGCAAGTGTTGCTGAGGGCTTAAAAAAAGAAGGCCCGTCTGTTGTTAACCGCCAAGATCGTGGTCGCTACATTCAATTTACTGGCGACATCGCTCAAGGCTTTGGTGTCGGTGACGTAATCGGCGATCTAGAAAACTGGATTGCTGGGGAAGGGAAGCTCCCTAATGGAGTCCGGTATGTTTTTGTAGGAAACTCTGAAAACTTCAAGGAGCTAGGTCAATCAATGCTCGTTGCCATTGGCACGGGATTGCTTTTCGTATTCCTAGTCTTGGCCAGCCTTTATGAATCCTTTATTACCCCGCTCACCATCATGTTGGCGCTTCCCCTGGCTTTATGCGGAGCCTTCCTGGCGATCTTTTTGTTTGGTGGTTCGCTAAATCTTTTTGCAGGCTTGGGCATTGTGATGCTTTTGGGTGTTGCCAGCAAAAATTCTATTTTGCTCGTCGACTACGCCAATCAATTGATGAAACAGGGCATGGGTCGGATTCCGGCTTTGATTAAGGCGGGCCGGACTAGGCTTCGTCCTATTCTCATGACATCATTTGCTCTGATTGCCGGTATGATTCCAGTGGCCATCGGTCTTAATGAGGCATCCAAACAGCGTACGAGTATGGGCATGGGGATAATCGGAGGACTGATCTCGTCAACGCTTCTTTCCCTTATCGTGGTGCCTTCGGCTTTTATGTACATCGATCGCTTCCGAGTTTGGTTTGAGGGGCTTTTTCGCAAGATGTCAGGAAGCGCTCACGTTGACACTTCCTCGTTTGACGGCAAATCGTCTGCGGCCTTACACCGGGAGTCGGACTTGGGTATGAAACGAGGCGAACTGAGTGATCAGCCGCGTCAGTGATTGCGAACGGCCTTCGTGAAAAGTGGCCGCGGGCCAATCCGTTAAGCGTAACGTAAACCCCTGTAGCAGTGTGGTTCGGTCGTCCGCATCGATCAATCTGAATTCTTCCCGGGAAACGGGCGCACAAATACGGCAGAGCACTCCCCCTGAGGAGAAGTCAAAATTTACTGCCCCTTCCACCTGAGAGTGGCATTTAGCGCAGGACGACACCTGCGGCATTAGCCCTAAGTCTGAAAGAAGTTTTAGCTTAAAAACAAAGAAGAGGACCTCTAGTCTACGAGGATCACTCTCTTTCTCAATGAGCGCTAAGGTCTGCCCCAGCAGACTATAAGTAAGAGGAGAGGGGGTGGCGATATCTGCCAGCTTCTTAATCCACTGAACCACCCGTCCGGCCGTTTCAATCCGATCCAGGTTTTCTCTGAGTTCGGTGAAAGAGTTTAAAACCACCAGCTCGTTGAGATAAGCCCGTTCTCTTGGCTGACCCTTGATGAAGATCTCATCATGGCAAAAGAGGTCCAAGCCACCTACATAACGCCGTTTGCTTTTGCGCCCGGATTTGGCCAGGAACGTGATCATTCCCCAGTCTTTGGTCAGGAACTGGACGTAGAGGTCGGCTTCACCGAAAGCTTCGCGCGACAGGATGATGGCTCTTGTCGAGGGCATCAGTACTCACCTCGGAGGTCGGCAGCTTTTTGCGGTACTTGAGATAGAAGACGCCGGCAAAGCAGCTAAATAGGACTGAATAAATCTGCGTTGCCGTGCATAGGGTGCTACCAGATTCCGGATTGGGAATTCCGACCCACTGAAATAGTTTGAAGAAAGCCACTTGAGCTACACCGATTCCGCCGGGCAGCACGGGAAAGGCTGAGGCAGTGAGGCCTACGGGAACTAAAAAGAAAAATTGTGCCAGAGTGGCATTGATATCAAGTTGCCTTCCTAGCCAGTAATAAAAACAAATATTTACAGAGACCGAGATCACGGAAATGAGTAGCGCTGAAAGGACAGTCGGAATCTGGTCTCGATAGGCATCCGCCGCATCGATAAGACTTCCCAACAAAGAGTTCTTTCGAAAAAAACTAAGCACCTTTTGTGGGAGCCGGGCATCCCACAAAGGAGAGAAGAAAAAGATAGCCCCAAAACAGAGCACACCAGAGACTCCCCAAATGGGAGCCGCAATCGCCTGAAGAGCCGGTTTGCCCACTAGCCATTCTGAAAAGATCAAAAGCGTGAGTGCTGAGGAGAAGAAGAAAGCCGACAGGCCAAGGGCTCTGTCAAAAAGGACCGTAAAGACGGCTCGCGTCTTTTTCTTTGGTTGTTCTTTGGCAATGTACCAACCCTTAATAAGATCTCCACCCACCGAACCAGGCATAAAGAGATTAAAAAAAGTCCCAATCATCATCAGCTCAAAGGTCCCTCGAAAGGTGACGTGAATCCCTTGGGCCTTGATTAAGAGGTACCAACGAAAAGAGCAGGCCAGGGTTGTGAAAACTAGAAAGGAAAAAGAGAGGATGGCGGTTTGGGGCCTGAATATGACCTCTTTTAACGACTCAAAATCAATCAGACGCGATCTGAGCACATAAGTGATAACTGCAGCCCCTAACACGAGCTTCAACCACGGCAGGAGTTTAGATTTAGGCTTTTCGGCGTTAGTTTGAGATTGGGGCTTGTTAGACATTGGTATTGGTTTGCCGATTAAGAT
The DNA here is from genome assembly GCA_043776735.1 of Deltaproteobacteria bacterium. GTDB lineage: Bacteria > Bdellovibrionota > FAC87 > UBA2466 > UBA2466 > JBGSST01. Next base: position 3,775 of record JAYVQZ010000144.1, read on the forward strand.
AGCAAAAGTCTAGCGGTTTTCGCGCTTTCCAAACAGTGAAAAAAAGCGTTGAATACCTTTCTACCTCCTATTTTAAGGATACATCGATGCGCGTTGTCGTCATGGGAACTGGGTATGTCGGTCTTGTCGCCGGAGCCTGCTTTTCCGATTCTGGGAATCACGTTACCTGCTTGGACGTAGACAAAGAGAAGGTGAACTTACTGCGCGAAGGACGAATTCCCATCTTTGAGCCAGGGCTCGATGAGATGGTCGCCCGCAATGTGAAGGCGGGCCGCCTTTCGTTCTCTCTGGAGCCTGAAACCTGCCTAAATAACGCCGAGGTCATCTTTGTGGCGGTGGGCACGCCTTCGGACGCCAACGGAAAGGCCAACCTAAGTTATGTCCTTAAGGCGGCTGAAACCATTAAAGTTTGCTTAAAGCATGACGCTGTCGTGGTGATGAAGAGCACCGTTCCGGTGGGAACTAACGATGCGGTGCATGATAAGCTCAAAGGGCATAAGCACTGTATCGATGTGGTCTCCAACCCAGAGTTCCTAAAAGAGGGAACGGCAATCAATGATTTCCTCAGGCCCGAGCGGGTGATATTGGGCTTCCGCAATTCGGCGGCTAAAGTGACAATGGAAGACCTTTACGCCCCTTTCGTTCGCTCCGGAAACCCTATCCTTTTAATGAGTCCAAGGTCTGCTGAACTGGCCAAGTATGCGGCGAACTCTTTTTTGGCGCTTAAGATATCGTTTATCAACGAGATTGGTCTCATCGCAGAAAAAATGGGAGCCGACATCGATGAAGTGAGAAAAGGGATTGTTACCGACTCTCGCATTGGAAATAAGTTTCTCTACCCCGGCTGTGGTTATGGCGGCTCCTGTTTTCCCAAGGACGTTACGGCGCTCATCGAGCTGGGGAAGTCTCTAGAAGTTCCGATGGGATTATTTGAGTCGGTGCATCGAATCAATGAGCGGCAAAAACGGACTGGTTTTGAAAAACTCAACCGCCACTTCAAGGGAAGTTGGAAAGGCAAAACGGTTGCCATCTGGGGGTTGGCGTTTAAGCCAATGACAGACGACATTCGTGAAGCCCCCTCGGTAACTTTGATCCAGCAACTCCTAGAGGTTGGCTGCCGAGTTAGGGCCTATGATCCCGTTGCAGGGCACGAAGCGCTTCGGGCCTTTCCCAACCAGCTAGAAGTTTTTGAAAATGCCTATGAAGCAGTCGACGGGGCTGATGCGCTTGCCGTTCTTACGGAGTGGAATGAATTCCGTTCGCCTGACTTTGAGGGCCTTAAGGCGAAGATGAAAGAGGCTGTCATTTTTGATGGCCGGAACCTATTTAATCCCCAAAGCGCGCGTAAAAAAGGTTTTACCTATTTTTGTTTGGGAAGGCCGGACCTAAAGTGAAGGGACGCTACTTAGTCACAGGCGGCGCCGGATTCATAGGGTCTCACCTTTGTGACAGACTCTTGGCTGAGGGGGCCGAGGTAGTCTGTGTTGATAATTTTTTAACAGGGCAAAAGCAGAATCTTCGAACACTCTCAGTAAATAAGAATTTTGAGTTTATCGAGGCCGACGTGGTGAAAGGCTTTCCTCTCACAGGTGCCTTTGCGGGCATTTTTCATCTGGCAAGTCCGGCTAGCCCGGTCGACTATTACAAATACCCCATTGAGACGTTGCGCATTGGATCGATCGGAACAGAAAACATTTTGAAGATAGCCCTGGAGAAGGATTGTCCAATCCTCTTGGCAAGCACTTCTGAGGTTTATGGCGATCCATTAGAGCACCCGCAAAAAGAGAGCTACTGGGGGAACGTAAACCCCATTGGTCCTCGTTCCTGCTACGACGAGGCCAAGCGTTACCTAGAAGCGATCGCGATGGCTTACTGGCGGGTGCACCAATTGCCTATTCGTTTGGTTCGCATTTTTAATACCTATGGACCGCGAATGAGGCCGGGGGATGGCCGTGTGGTACCCAACTTATGCCTCCAAGCGTTACAGGGAAAGCCCCTTACCGTTTATGGTACGGGCGATCAGACCCGAAGCTTTTGTTATGTGGATGACCTGGTTAGCGGTTTCTTAAAGGTGATCGCGTCGAATGAGATCGGCCCGTTTAATCTAGGCAACCCCAATGAGATCACCGTCTTGGAATTTGCCAAAACGATTATTGGCCTGACTGGTGCTAAAAGCGAGATCGTATTTGAGGATCTGCCCCAAGACGACCCGAAAATGCGCCGGCCTGACATCACTAACGTGCAAACGAAGTTGGGCTGGTCTCCCCAAGTGAGTCTGGACCAGGGATTAAAAAATACATTAGATTTTTTCAGAGGATAAAGCCCGGCTCAAATGCCTGATTAAGCGCGTTATTGTTTCCTCCTTCCGCGCAGTCTATAATTAACGTGTTATGATTTTGATTCATTGGCTTTCATAGACTTCTCCTCCACCGGAAAAAAATAAATGGATAGAAAGAAATCGAAAGATAAGTCAGCACAATCTCGCTCCAAGGAGAAGATTGTCGACCTTGGCGATTTTCGAAAAAATCGGACGGAAGAACGCCGGCGGGAGTACGAGCGGGTCTTGTTTAACCGCATCTTGGGCGTTTATAGCTTTGCGGAAAAAACCGGTCTCCATCACGTAGAAGTGATGGACATCAGCTTTTCTGGAGTGAAGTTTCGTGAGGAGCAGCCGTCATTGCCTCTTAAGGTAGAAGACAAAGTCGCTCTCCGTTTTTATTTTACCCCCAGCTCGTATCTGCGGCTGGTGGTTGAAGTGAAACGAGTCAAACCTTTCAAAGATGAGGAACGGGAAGGGCTTGAGTACGGCTGCGAGTTAGATCGAAATACCCGCTCCTATGAAGTGATTCAGCAGCTGATCAATTTTATGCACCGTTATTCTGAAATCGCCTGCCAAGATGAAAACCCACCGATGATCTGGTTTTAATAGCGTGACGTCATTTCATTCGGGATTTCGTGCTGCCGCTGTTATTGGTCTCCCCCTGTTTTTTCTGATGAACGTAACGGTTTTCGGGGAGGCGCCTTCGAGTTCGCCGGAACCAGGTCAGGAAAGCTCACCCACAACTGTGCCTCAAACTACAGAAGCCTCCGAAACCTTGGAGGCAACGCCATCGGTGAGTCCGAGCGATCCTAAAGGGGCCAGTGACGCCACTTACCAAGTGCGAATCACGTCCGTAAATGGGGGAAAGCAGACGGACTCCGCAGCTCCCTTGATCGTGAGTCAGGGGGACATTGTCACTCTGGCCGTCGATCTCTTTCAAAAAGGCGGCGATTGTACCGATGTTGACGGCTGTCCCACTAGCCACTTGGTTGAGGGATTTAAATGGATTGCCGACAATCGCCAGGGCAATGAATGCCGCCCGGACGAACAGAAAGACTGTCTGCTGACGTCGGATTTTCAGGTCAATGACTACGGAGTCAGCTTTTATGTTCCTGAAGACATGTCAAAAGAGATTAGAATTTTAGTGTCCCACGCAGACTCTCCGACCAGCACGGTCCTCAGACTGGTGCCGCCAGATGCCTCCGTGATTGCCCCGCCCCTTTCTCCTCAAGCTGTGGTTACCAGCCCAACACCCGCTGCCGCAATCATTCATGTCTATCATTTTGACAGGGCCCTGTTGGGAATGGGCCGCTGGGTTTATATGGGGGGCTCTCGCCATTGGGTTCCTTACACCTACCAAGCGCAGTGGGTTCCCTACCAAAATGGCTATTGGACTTGGGTAAATAACGACGGCCTGACGTGGGTGTCCTATGATCCCTGGGGACATATCACCGACCACTATGGCGTATGGCGCCACCATGGCGTCTATGGTTGGATTTGGCTCCCGTTTCCCAAGCACAATTATCGGCCAGCCGTGGTTACCTGGATTCACACCCCAACCCATATTGGATGGTTTCCCTATTCGAGCGATCCTCAGCACGAATATCGATTGGGTAAGGAACACGGTTTTACCGACGGCTATTGGTCGGAGTCAGCAAACGTAAAGGATTTGATGGCCAACACCAAATTCAGTCCTGGCATCACGCTGGTTAAGAATTCGGGGTTTGCGGCTAAAAATATTTTTGATGCAAAGCTCGCGCTTAAAGAAGCGGTTTCCTTTTTAGCAAAACACAGCGGCGAGTCCCGTATAGGAAAAACACTAGGTTCTCCCTCTCTAGAAGAGTCCAAGAAGTGGGTGGAGTTGCGAACCAAAGTTACATTGCCAACGACTGAGAAGAGCGAAATCAAAGACGGAGAAGTTCCACTTCATTCCCTGGCTCCGGTTCATCCGATTCCTACAAAGTACCAGAGAATCACGCTTGGTCATGAGGCCAAAGGAGCCATTCCCGTAGGCTCCATGATGGTCTCTCAACGGGGAAAAGCTAAAATCATTTCCCCTATCAAAAACGGGCGAAGTCTAAACCATCCTCCGCAACCCACCAAAGGGAATACGAAACCTGAAACTCCGAAAACCAAGTCACCCTCTCAGCCTCGTAAGGGACATCCTTACGCCGAACGGGCCAAAGCCAATGCCGTCCCCAAGGGTAAGCCACAAGGCAAACGTCATCAAAAATAGTTAATCTGCTTGGTTGCCCCGTCGTTGCATGTAGAGATCGCAAAGGGGCAAACTTAGGGCGCTGTTCGACGATAAAGAGCGTGGGGCGGTTTACTGAACCCACGTTCCCGACGGCCAACGGAGTTGCTCGGCCTCGAGATCTTGGCAGTAAGGGTAGAGGAACAGACCTAAGCGGTGCAGCTCCTTCAAAGTGATCCCCTCAGTTGGTAGCAAAATCTCAATATTAAAATCAGGGCGAATGGGAAAAGAGACCCGTCGACCTTTGTTATCGGTTTGAGGAGTTAGGTTTTCTGGGGTGGAAAGTTCCGCCTCTGGGAGCGTGGCTTTAGGCTCTGCCGCCTTTTCCCCTTTAGGGGCTTTTTTTGCCAGTTCTCGCTTCTCTTTTCGACTCTCCAACGCATGGGCTTTCGCTCGTTCGGTAACCGTTCTTTCCCAGGCAAAGGGATCGGAGCTCCAGGCACGAAAATCTTCGATGGAGCTTTTCAACCTCGATTTGTAAACTTTAAGGGTGGACGCCTGGACGTTGGGATTGCGATTTCGAAAACGATTCACCAACACGTCAAGATTTTGCAAAATAAAATCGAGGCTGTCTTCATCCTCATTCAACATAGCAAAGAGATTGTGACTGGCCGTGAGACGGTGCTGGATGGCAGTCTCATTCAAAATCCCCTTACGCGCAGCAAACTCCAGAAACTTGATTACCTCTTCGGTATCACGAATCAAGGACATCTGGTTCCCGCCAGCAATAACTTTGATCTCGCTACGCCTCGTTGCCATTAAGATTCAACCCCGTTGCTCAATAATTTTTTTATGTAAAGAAATCTAAAATGAGATCTAGTTCATACCACGGCAGTATCTAAGAAAAAATAGCCGATTTTTGATGTGGTGCATGAAAGAAAATTTTGCCAAATTTATCGTCGACAAAGGAGATCACTCAACTCAGCAAATCCCTCTCCGCCTTCTCCTTCAAGGATCCACACGGGGGGAGTTTTCATCTTCGCAAGATGCCTTCGTACATTGGCAACCCCGACTGACATGGCAAAATCTTTGAATAGTGGCTCATCGTTCAAAGAATCACCGACATAAAGCGAACTCTCTTTAGAAATGTTTTTTTCTGTTAACCAGCGTTCTAACGTGGGGGCCTTCCCAAAACTCCCTTTCCAGAAATTAATATGAATGGAGCTCGGCCGTGCCTGGACTCCTTTTTCTGCCATCAGCATTTTTATGACGGCGTCAACGGTGACGCTATCCACGAGCTGCTCCTGGGCGATGTCGATGGCGCAGTCGAA
>JAYVQZ010000145.1:0-2478 GCA_043776735.1 Deltaproteobacteria bacterium
GTGATACGATGGCCGCGATCAAAAAAAAGAAGGCGATCGTATTGGGAATCAGCAAAGACCCAGTAAAAAAATTGGTGAAATTCAAAGTGGCGCACGAACTCAATTATCCGCTACTCTCCGACGAAGAGTCTGGGGTTTGTGAGAAGTATGGTGTTTGGAAAGAGAAATCTATGTACGGCAGAAAGTACATGGGGATTGAGCGCTCCACCTTTGTTATCGATCCTGCAGGCAAGATCAAAAAAATCTTCCCCAAAGTAAAAATTGCTGGCCATATCGCCGCCGTCGTTGAGTCGCTCGCTTAAGGAAATTAGATGTCAAAAAAAGTAACCAAAAGTGCTAAGGCAAAAACTACAAGTTCTAAAGTCACGGATAAAGACAAAGCCAAGGGCTACCTTCATGGTTACTCAACCGACGAGCAGGATCGGCTCTACGAGCAGGCTCGTTTTTTAGAGCCGATGGTCTATGACAAGATCGACTTCTCGGGGGTGACCAAGCTCATAGAAGTGGGTTGTGGGGTGGGAGCGCAAACGGAGATCCTTTTGGAACGCTTTCCCCATCTACACATTCAGGGAGTGGATGCCGCACCCGAGCAGATAAAGCGGGCAAAGCAGCGGCTTGCTAAACCGATAAAGGAAAAACGGGTTGAACTGGTAGTCGCTGATGCTCTTAAGCTGCCTTACGCGGACAACTCTTTTGAGGCGGCATTCGTCTGTTTCTTTCTAGAACATGTCGCCAGTCCTGTAGACATCCTCAGGGAAGTACGTCGAGTGCTCAAGCCTGGGGGCCTTATCTATTGCACCGAAGTCCTCAACGCGACTTTCTTTTTGCACCCGTATAGCCCAGCAACCCTGCGTTACTGGTTTGCCTTTAATGATCACCAATGGAATTTAGGTGGGGATCCCTTTGTGGGGGCTAAGCTCGGCAACTATCTAATGGCCTCGGGCTTTCAGAATATTACGACCGATGTGAAGAGTTTTCATTATGACAATCGCGCTCCGAAGCTTCGGGCGCAGATGATTGAGTATTGGGCAAAGCTTTTGCTTAGCGGAACGGCTGGTTTGCTTGCCGCAAACCGAACGACTCAAGAGGAAATTATCGAAATGACAGCTGAACTCAAGCGTCTAACCGAAGATCCTAACTCTGTCTTTTTCTATTCTCCGGTTCAGGCCAGTGGACAGGCATTTTAAACGTGGACGCTAGGCTTAAGAAAGAGTGGGGTATGGGGTTGTGCTACGCCCTAGCCCTCTTAGCTTTTTTTTCGCTCTCCTTGCGTGGTGTGGGCGAGCACTATCAGATCTTTGCCGAACATTCGCGCCAATTACGGCTAGGTATCAATCCGTACGGTGTCATTTTCCCTTGTTGTACTGGCCCATTTCTTTACTCCCCCTTTTGTTCCCTTTTTTTCTTTTCACTGTTTTCCCCATTGCCTCTCAAATGGGGTGAGATGCTCTATACCGGCCTATCCGTAGCTCTTTTTTTCCCTGCACTTCATTCCTTCATCACTCAGGTGAAAAAGTTTTTTCCGGCCTTTGCCGGGCACCCGCTTCGCCATTTGGTTTGGATGATGATCGCCTCAGAACTATTGGGCTCGATACTTGCGACCAAGTTAGAGATCTTCTTGGTGGCCGGAGCGCTTTGGGGAACCTCCTTATTGCTTCAAGAGCGCGATTGGATGGCGGCTTGCTGTTTGGCTATGGTAGCCACCTTCAAGCTTCAAGCGGTACCTACGGTGATTCTCTTTGCCATCATTCTATGTAAGCACCGTCGGGGGTGGAGATTTAGCTTAGCCTTTTTACTGTGGTCGCTCTTCTTCTTTTTCCTTCCTCTAGCTTTTCTTGGTCCCAGTGCCTCATTCTGGTCTCTGAATCAGACCTGGCTGTCTTCTATTTCAGCCCACGTCTCTGGCGATTGGCTGACCCCGGTTTATCAACACATCTTTGGTTTTCTCGTTCATGGGCTAGGAATCCCTGTAAGCCTTCCCTTTGCCAAAGGGGTTATGGTTGTCTTCGGAGCGATGATCGGTTTGTTCTGTCTATGGTATCCGGTGATTCGCGTGCAACAGCCTCTCTCTTGCCGGGAGGGGATTTTACTCAGTTTCGGCTTGGGCTGCCTTTATGTCGTGACTTTTGCCCCCTTGAGTCAGTCCAATGCCTACCTTTGGTATGTGCCCTCGGTTTTTGCCGTTCTCTATTTTTTGGATAAGCGTCAGTCTCCGATTCGTCTTCAAGAGATAATTTTGGGCGGGGCCTATTTTCTCATCTCCATTGCTTACTCGGATCTGGTTCCGCGTTTTGCTCACCGTTATTTCTACGCGATTCGGATCAAAGCGGTGGGAACGTTGGGACTTATCTTTTGTCTGATGGGGCTAGCTTGGATTGAGGGGCGAAAAAAGTCCCGGACTGCCGCTATTTGATTTCATTACCGGCTCGTTGGAGAGCCTCTTTTTTGACGTAATCCCGAAAGCTCTCTTCAAGATCG
>JAYVQZ010000146.1:0-9584 GCA_043776735.1 Deltaproteobacteria bacterium
TCCAGTGTCCGACACGACGGAAGATAAGAAAGGATCTCCCTCGAAAAAATGGTCAGGGAAAAATCTGTCCTTTTATTTTGGTTTTTCCCCGCTCTTTAAGCCAAAAATTGCTGGCACCGACCGTTTGAATATTGGCAACCTGACTTGCTTAGACGCTGGCGTGGAGCTAAAGGATCTCTCCCGGTTTGGACTTTTCTATTCCCGCGGAACGGTTCCCTCTCTACAGGTTTACAATCCTCTCACATTCACTACGACCAACTATCCAAAGGCTACTCTTTCCGTGCTGGGCATTTATGGCGGTGTTCATGTTCCTCTCAATGGTCCGTATGAGGGGCTGGGACCCCTTCAGCTTTTTGTGCCTTTACATCTGGGGATTGCGCTTAGTTCGCTGAGTGCCCCGGGGGCCTCTTTTCAGGCGTTGAGCGTAGACTCCGCCGCCGGTCTTGGCGCAAGGCTTTATACTTGGAGTTTTGTTCGATTAGATCTCTCCGCCCTTTATCATTTTGGTCTTCCGGTCACTTCATTTTCTGCAGCGACAATCAACAAGGTTCAAGCAGGTACCGGTGAGGAGCTCAAAAGCTCTACGACAGGTTTTGAGTTTAGGATGGGTTTGGCTTTTATCTTTCCTGACTCCGCTGACGGGAAGGCTAACCAATGAAGACGAATTTTAAACTGGTTCAATTCCTAAGGCTGAGCCTTTTTCTGTCCATTCTGACTTCCTGCTCCGATGTGATATCAGACCCCGATAGCTCTTTTATTGTTCGGGGCAAGGCGAGCACTAGTGCTCATGCCTCGGGCGGAGTCGTCGCTGGTGGATTTGTAGGAATCATTTTCCCAAGTAAAAAAGGGTTTTATACGGGCTCGTTTTCAACGACCAGTGGAATTCCCAATAAGGTGGTTACCGGAGATGACGGTGGTTTCACCTATAAGATTGATCTAGCGGCCATCGCCAATGGGAAATATCATCCGATCTTCGTTGGCGTCAGTGACGCGGCGCAAACCTTCACTATTCTCTCGCAAATTCCTTTTGATAAAGTGGTCAGCGGGGCTCAACTCAGCATGGATGTTGATCCGATCACAAATGCGGCTAGCCAATTGATCTGTCCTGGTGGGGTTTATCCGCCTCCGTCGGGCACCTATTGTTATAGCGATCCGAGCAATACTTCAGCAGATTCAAAACTGATGCAAAAAGTGATCAACAATTCGCTTGCCGGACCCAACCTCACTCTAGAACCAGGGGCTCCACCTGATTGGAAAGCGTTTCTCACCGCTTTGTTAAATGATGCCTCAGCCTTCAGCCAACTTCAGGCAATTATGAACGGCGCTGGGCTGAGCTCGGTAGGATTTACTCCCGCTGCGATTCCAGGGGCCTTAGCTACAGCCTCTAAAGTCACAAAACCAATTGTGGGGACTGACGACAACGTTCCCCCTACTACTGGCGGCGGAACGCCGACCGGTACCGGTACGGCAGGTAGCGGATGCGTGCTGAAATGGAATTGCGGAAGCAGCGCCCAGTGCGCGGCTCTTTTCGGAAGCCCAACGGGCACTTATCCTGAGACCTCAGCGGCCAGCTGCAATAGTTTTATTCAAACCAGCTGCTCTGGAGGCGCCTGCCAGTGTGTTGGTTGTACCTAGACTAATTTCGCTACGATGTCGTCGGCGTCCGTTGCGCCTCTTTGTTTCGGAACGACACCAGCAGGGTGACGACGAGGATCGCCAGGAGAATGAGCGACGAGCAGCCGGTTCCAAAATCGAGTCCCCCTTTTTCGGGAGCTTTGGTCAACAAATCCCCAAAAGTGGCGCCAAAGGGACGAGTTAAGATAAACGCTACCCAGAACAAAAAGACCCTCGGCAGCCGTGTGAAGAAAGAGGCCCCCACGATTGCCGCTAAGAGGGAGGAAATAAGAAGCCAGCTTCCCAAAAATCCAAGCCCAGAGTCGTCCGCCAGAAAGTCACCAAGCGCAGTGCCTAAGGTGTTGGAAAAGAGAATCGTGACCCAGTAAAAGATCTCAGCCTTGCGCGTACGAATGTTATCTACCGCCACATTGCCCACGGTAAAACGCCAAAGGGCCAAAAGAGAAAACAGAATGGCTACCAAAAAAGAAGCGCCTTTGGCGTAGCCCAGGCCCAAGCTGCGATCCATATAATCACATAACGTAGTGCCCGCCGTACTAGTGGCGATGATAACGGTCCAGTAGAGAAAAGGAGAATGATTCTTCGACGCTAGCTGAGCAACCAGAGAGAAAAGGAACAGTGTGAAAAAGAGGAGTGAGCTAGCCAGGTAGCCAAAGTTCATGGTCATCGACAACCAGTCCCCTGCGGTTTCCCCCAGAGTCGTAGCCGTGATCTTGAGGAACCAAAACCCAGCGGTGATTTGAGGCAGCTTGTTGATTAAATCAGACCGGCGACCGTTGGTTTGGTTGAGAAGGATCATGAGTTTTCTTTGGCCATTTTACTTCAGCTCAGGGTAAAAAACATACCCATTACGGCAAACAGCATGATAGTGGCGGTTAACCATCCCATTATGCGAAGGCGCCGGCCGATTGGAAATTTCCCCATGACTTTGGGATTGGTGCTCACAAACATCATGACGACAATCACCGGAACAGCCACGACGCCATTGATCACAGCAGTCCAAAAAAGGGCTTTTACCGGATTAATATCTAAAAAGGTCATTCCCATTCCAAAGCAGACGGCTACGGACAAAATAGAATAAAAACCTTTTGCCTCGGCGGCTTTTCGCTCAAGACCAATCGGCAAATCAAGAGCTTCACCAATGGCGTATGCAGCAGAGCCGGCCAACACGGGAATTGCTAAAAGCCCAGTTCCCACAATGCCAATAGTGAAAAGAAAAAAAGCCAACGGACCGGCAAGAGGCCGCAAAGCGATGGCAGCCTGTTCGGCAGTTTGGATGTCAGTCACTCCATGGGCATTAAGAACTAGACCGGTCGTAAGAATAATGAAAAAAGCTACGGAATTTGAGTAGGCCATGCCTAGAAGAGTATCTATTTTAATGCGCGCGAATTGAATGGGGGCTTGTTGAGGCGAATTGGTCAATGCCTGTTGCCTGGGGTTTAGTTCAACTTCTTCTGCCTCCTGCGAGGCCTGCCAGAAAAAAAGGTAAGGGCTAATAGTGGTGCCTAGAAGGGCAACGAACATGCTTAGAGACTGGCTGTTTAGTGCCAGGTGCGGTACCAAAGTGGTTTTCAGCACCGTGGCCCAGGGAACGTGAATTACAAAAATAGTGCCGACGTAGGCGAATAACGAAAGGGTCGACCATTTAAGAATTCCGACGTAACTCGAGTACGGAATACGAATTTGGAGGACAAGCGACACGATTGCGAAAAGAACGACGTAAAGGTGGGTGGATCCTCCAATGAAAAGGTGGACAGATCCTCCCATGGCGGCTAAATCAGCACCGATATTGATCGTGTTGGCTAAAAACAAAAGTCCGACTATCGGGTAAAGTAAGCCTTTAGAATAATGACGGCGAATATTTCCCGAAATTCCTTGCCCCGTCACCCTCCCAATTCGGGCGCTGATCAGTTGGATGGCGCACATGAACGGATAGGAAAAAAGCATCGTCCATAACATTCCCAAACCAAATTGAGCGCCCGCTTGAGAATACGTGCCGATGCCGCTGGGATCATCGTCAGAAGCCCCGGTGATTAATCCTGGCCCGAGGCGGCTGAAAAACCGAGTAACTTTAGAGAAACGGTATTTCATGCTTAGTAACTTACAAAAATGTGCGGCTCTTCCTGCTGGCAATGGTTATATCACTGGCGTTGTTGGCTAAGGTAGTTTTTCTGAATGGTTATGTTTAAAACGAACACTTTGAAAGGTGGCGCGATTCACCTAATTCCAGAAGTCTCGGCAGGCGAATGTTTTAAAATGGTGAGGGCAAGCAAGCCTGTGGACCCGTATCTGGTTTTCAGCGAAATAATATGTTGAGTTAAAAATCGACTTACCGAAGTGTTGTGCAATTAAATTCTGCCGTCACTGTCACAGGGCTGCAAGGAACGGCGAATTCTCCGATCTCTGCAACTAGGCTCTTTAGGACCGGAAAACTAAGACAATCTTTTTGCGCTTCAATTTCAGTCATCTTGAATGCCCCCACCAGCGCGGTATTGGGATACTGGTGGCACGCGGGCACACTTGCCTTTTTCATAATTACAGCGGACTCCCCGTAACCAAAAGCGGACAAAAGACCAAATCCCAGGAACAAAAATTGTTTCATGCTTCCCCCTGTATTCAAAGTAGTGAACCGCAGGGCAGGGGGAAAATAGAAAGTTTGCATGGTTCTCATAGCCGTAGACTATTTCTAATAGGTAGAAAGAAGGTAATTTTGACCTCAGGATCTTAGAGCTCGCTCCGTGATTGCCAGGAGCCTGCGGCGCGGCAACCTGTGGGTGTACGAATTTATTAATATCGTTGTAGCGCTTGGTCGACTGCTGAAGATTGCCACGATTGCTTCGGACTATCGCAATCACGGAATGGGATTCCTGCGGAGTCTCACCGTGATGGAGCGAGGATGTTTATGGGAAGGAAGTGCGTGCCATTTCTCGGAAGTAGGATTAGAGGTTGGGGTTTGCTGATGGCCTTAACCACTGGAAATGAGTCTGCCCATGCCTTCCCTCCGATCTCTCCTTTACCCTTTGATGGCGTTCCTGCTGGCTGCTTGTGCGGCTGGTCCGGAGTTGGCGAAATATCCGCGAGCAGAAATCGATCGCCCCTACACCCTTCCCAAAGGCGTGGCGGCTTGGCAGACCTTGCTTCCTTATTCTTTCGCTAAAGACGCGTCCGGTTTCCGCACGCTTCCCCCGGTGATTCCGGTACCCCTTTTCTGGAAGAGCTCACTTTCCGATAATGTGACCCTGAACTGGGTTCCGCTCCCCCTGCTTTTTTCTTTTCAACTCGACTACTCGGACAAACAATTAATCGGTGTTGATGCCGGCGTGGGCGGCGGATATGCGTCGGGAAGCGTTGGGGCAATTATCGAACCTGTGGCATCCGTTTTTTATCGCCGAAAGCTAACGAAAACCATCGCCGCTGAAGCGAAATTTGCCGGAGATTTTACCTATTGGACTGGCAGCAAAGAATCGTTTTGGGATATTGGGCTGACGTTGGGGCCCCGGTTTCAATTGTCGGAGGTTTTCTCACTGCGCCCGGCGGCTGAAATTCAGCTGAGTTACGCCAATTTCCAATTGATAAACCCCGTATTAGTAGGGGTCTTGCCCCCAAAGACCACTATGTTTCGTCTTCCGTTAAAGCTATCGCTCAGCTGGAGCATTAGCCGGCAATGGGACCTTGGCTTCAATTACGTATACCAAGGGATAGGTGAGCCAAACCGGTATTCCAATCATAGCGGTGCTCTGAGTGCCACGCATTTTTGGTGACGCTAGCTGAGCGATGTCTCAGCGTGGCATCAGTTCTAAGTGGCTAAAATAACTAACGTAACTTCAGGATTTGTCTGCGCTGCTAAAAATCAGGGTTTCGTTATGCCACCAATTGGAGTGGCGAAAGTAATATCCGGCAATGTAGCCTATAGATCGATTAGAATGTTCCCATTCCCTAAAAGCACTTTTTTTCGGAAACTTAGTTTGTTTTTTGGTTACCTATGAGCGCCATTCGATTTGAAACGAGCGGGTCTGAATTTACGGCCTCATTAAACAAAAAGATAAACGCCTACTTTGCCCAGAATCAGCTCAGTCGCAAGGGGAATTGGCAGTCGGCGATTAAGATCGTCCTCATGCTTGTGCTCTATTTTGGTCCTTTCCTGCTGATTCTTGCCGAGCCTCTTCCTAAGTGGTCGTTGATACCACTAGCCATCACCATGGGTGTTGGCATGGCGGGAATTGGAATGGGAGTGATGCATGACGCGGCCCACGGAGCTTTGTCCTCGCATCCCTGGATAAACCGTCTTTTCAGCCGGTCCATCTACCTAATGGGAAGCAGCAGCTTAACTTGGAATATTCAGCATAATTACTTGCACCATAACTACACCAATATTTTTGGAAAGGATGAAGACATTGGAGGGCGCTCAGTCTTGCGGTTTTCGCCCAAGGTCCCTTTTAAGAAAATCCATCGCTTTCAGCACTACTATGCCCTTTTTCTCTACAGCCTTCTGACTCTTTCAAAGTTACCCAACGATTTTGTCCAGTTGAGTCAGTACAATAAAAAGGGGTTAACTCGTCGACAAAACAAGAGGCCGCGAATTGAAATGGTGAGGCTTGCTGTCTTGAAGGCGGTTTATGTGGCCGTGGCATTTGGTTTGCCGTTAGCGTTGACCGATCTAGGATTTCTTCAGGTTCTGATAGGCTTCGTCATCATGCACTGTGTGGGTGGTTTTATAATGGCTATCGTGTTTCAGCTAGCCCATGTGGTAGATGAAGTGCAACAACCCTCTCCCAATGCGTCGGGAGTCATCGAGGAAGAGTGGATGGCTCACCAACTGCGCACTACAGCGAATTTTGCACCAAAAAACCGTTTGCTTGGCTGGTATGTGGGGGGCCTGAATTTTCAGGTTGAGCATCACCTTTTTCCCAAGATATCCCACGTGCATTACGCAAAGCTTTCTCCCATTGTTGAAACGACCGCGCGCGAGTTTGGTATTTCATATCATCAGCACACCACACTGGCAGATGCCGTTGCCTCCCACCGAAAGGTCTTGAAGGATCTGGGACGGCCTTAAACTCTGCCGATGCGCAATCGGCTGGCTTTTCGTGATAAAATTTAGCACTTCATGTACCGCGCTAAAACAGCCTCTAACTCAATGAATTGGCTGCTTCTCCTGTTTATGGTGTTGGTCAGTTTTATGGCCCGACAGTACGTCGGTCGTCATATTGTCGACGATGCTTACGTCACTTTTCGCTACAGTCGAAACCTAGCCGCCGGTCAAGGCATTACCTATAATCCCCCGCGAAGGCTGCAAGGGAGCACAACGCCTCTATTTACTGTGCTCTTGGCAGCAGGTGCGGTTGGGGGAATCGCTCCTGAAACTGCCTCTGGTTCCATTTCGATGCTTGCCGACGCGACTACTATTATCGCCATCGCGTGGTTAACAACACTGGCCGGTCATGCGATGGCTGGCGTCATGGCCGGATGGTTTCTGGCGATCTGGCCAGCGTTTGTCATCTACTCGGTCTCTGGAATGGAGACGTCACTTTTTGTTGCCCTTATTTCACTGTCCCTTCTCACCCTTGGCTTCTCCCGCCCGTGGTTGCTTGGAATCCTTTGCGGTTTGACCGTTCTTGCCAGGCCAGATGGGCTTCTCTTTATTGGCCCAATCTTGTTTTGGTCCTGGAAGAAAGATCGCGGGGCGGGCCAAAAGGCAGCACTGGCGATCCTCTTCTGTGTGCTGCCTTGGGTTCTCTTTAGCTATTTTTACTTTGGAAGCGTCATTCCCCATTCTGTGATCGCAAAGTCAGCGCTTCACCCTTCGCGGTTTCTTAGTCTTCAAAATTTTCTAAATTACTTTAGCCATGGAAAATACGCGGCACTCTCCGCACTGGCTCTTTGGGGTGGTTTTCTACTTTGGCGCAGCGGAAACGCCTCACTTCGTGCTGGGGTAGTAGGCTGGGGTGTTTACAGCGCCGTGTTTCTTGCCAACGGCGCCTTTACGGACTTTCCTTGGTACTTCGTCCCCCTATTGCCGTTGTACTTTGTTGGCATCTCAGTCGCCGCTGAAGGCACGCTGAAAAGATGGATACCCTCAGAGCGGGGCAGGAAAGTTGGAGCTGGCGTCCTTTTAGCAAGTGCGGTCGGTCTTTCTTTTACCATTCTTCCCAATACAAAAATGTTTTTGGACGTTCTTACGCAGCGACGAGAGGCGGCTTATGTGAAAGTGGCTTTGGAAATCGCCCACGAAGGAACGGACGGGGTGGTCGCTGTCTCGGAAGTGGGGACAGTGGGTTATTTCTACCCGGGACCCGTTCTAGATCTCGTCGGGCTGGTAAGTCCGGAGGCCGTTGGAAAATCTCAGTTGGCCGTTCTTCAAGAAAATAAACCGCCGTGGCTTGTGAGCTTCAACACCCACCTTGAGAAGGGCGTGGTGTATTCTCCGTGGTTTCAGGAGAATTATCGAAGGGTGCACCGTATCCCCCTTTATTCAGAACGAAGTCTCGATGTTTTTTTCGCAGAAAATTTCCAAAAATCACCACGCCCAAGGTGAATTGTGTCCAAGCCAATGGTGATTTGAGCCTCTTGCAGGCCCAGGTCATTTGCATGTCACGGTAAGCGGCTATGCCGGCACCACTCCGGGCGGTGCCCCCCAATTAGATTGCTATGTGAGCGGAGGAAAAAATCGATAAATTCTAAAGACTGCGGAGGGAGCGTTTTGCATTCACAAAAGATAATGGGAAGCAGAAAAAACTGAGAAGTCTCCGTGAATCTTATGGAATTGGAGGGGGGACGAGGCGAGCTCGACCTTTCAAGTTGGGAAGGAGACTGACACCTTTTAGAATCTGTTGGGGAGTGGTAGGTTGGGGGCGCCATTATGAAAAAATTATTAAAAGGCATCGTTGAGTTTCGGCAGAACCACCTACGTAGTTATCAGGAGAAATTTGCACGTCTGGCAAAAGGGCAGTCTCCGGACACTCTTTTTGTGACCTGCTCAGATAGTCGGGTGGCTCCCAACTGGTTTGCCTCGACCGATCCGGGGGATCTCTTTGTAATGAGAAACGTGGGGAACTTGATTCCCCTATGCGCTAGCGATGGGCGGTCCACGGCTGATGAATCAGAAGCGGCTGCGATCGAATTTGCGCTGCTGAACTTGAACGTCAATCAAATCATTGTCTGTGGCCATTCCGATTGTGGGGCGATGCAAGCTCTTTTAAAGGGCAGAGAGAAGGTAGCTCCACCCAACTTACGAGCCTGGCTTCGGCACGGAGAAGCTTCACTAGAAGGCTTACCATTGGAAATTACCTCAGATCGCGCCAATGAGCTCTCCCGCTTGAACGTACTTCATCAACTCGAAAATTTAAGGTCATATCCTATCGTCAAAGAACGCCTCGCCGATAAAAAGGTAACGCTGCACGCCTGGTGGTTTGATTTAAGTTCGGCCGGAGTCTCTGCGTATGAATCGGATGTCGATAAGTTTGTTCTTATCGATGAGCAAGAGGCCGCTCGAATTTTAGCAAGGCTTAGCTGAGCAAGATGAGCGCGACCTTCCAAGCTTGGAAGGAGACTGACACCCTTGGGTTACTCGGTGGGGTATTTGGCGTATTCGTAGGAATCTAGCGGGACGCTTGGCAAAAATGCAGGGTGGTCCTCGCGAAAGTAAATAATCGATAGCGAGCGAATCTGCTCAGGATCGGTATGTCCGGCATTCCACTCCTGTGCCAGCACTCTAGCAATTGCGGATCTTAAATCCGGCTCTTCCCACTGCATGTGAGAATGCATGATGAAGCTCAACCAACGCCGAGAGGAAAACTGCTCGCTGGCAATATAAGGGCGGTCTTCAGAATATGGAGCGTTGGGCTGAAAGAGATCGACGGTATTCCCGTTATTGAGCTCAGCTTTTGCCCGGTACCAACCTGAGGTTCGTAGCGGTTCGCGAAACAAATTCCAGTTTTGGTAGCCAAAAG
>JAYVQZ010000147.1:0-9582 GCA_043776735.1 Deltaproteobacteria bacterium
CGCCGTTGATTTTGGGGGATCAGCAGCATAGGCGTGAGGAGAAAGGCAGACGATGAGGATTATGGTAAGGGGATAAAACAGGAGTCGGGGCATCTTTGAATTTTAACACTGAAAGGGAGAAATTTTGACGTTTCCCACGTTAATTTCGGGAGCCCAGGTAATAGATAGAGGCGGATTTCCATGGCAGTTGCTGTTGGTCAATGACGCGAAGCTGATTTTTGGCGAACCTTGAGGACACGGTGCTTAAATCGAAATACTGGTACTTGGCCCCAATAGGAGAGAGAGGCGCAATTTCAATTTCGTCAAAGCGGTGGTCACTCGAAACGACGTTTAGCGCCCCTCGCTTTAAGAGTTCATTGGTGCGCCACCTCACAACGACCACGGCGTTGAGTTTCCAACGAGGATTCGAAAGCATGAGATTGTGCTCAAACCGCTGAGTTCCCCTATTGGTTAGTCTCTTGGTGGAAAGAATTTCACACCCCTGTTTCATCATGAAGTGGGGAAATCCTTCAATGGGAATGCAAAAACTTTTCTTAGAGAGTAACGGACGCAATTCCTTCCATTGAGAGGCAGACTCCATCGGGTCGAACTGGGCGCCGTTTTTCCATCTAAACGCCAACAGAAAAAATAGGGATAGCGAAAGCAGGCCTACGACCAGGCGTTCTCCGTATATGCGATTCCAAAGTGAAGTCCAATAATGAATAGCGGCCAACGTACCCAAAGTGGCTACCAATGAGGTGAGAATGGTATGACGGCATAAAAAGACTTCTGGCTGAGTTTTTATTAATGCCACCCAATCTGGTAGCACTCCCCAAGCGACATACTCGCCCCCCATTATTATAAGGATTGACGGGAGTAGGAACACAAGCGGTAGAAGGAATGGAAAGGACGCGAGGAAGCTTTTTCGGTTCCAGGAATGAATGAAGGTTATGACCCAGAGTGAATTAAGTAGGATTGCAATAACGGAGAGCACACCAAGCGCATTTTGGGAAAATGGCTTAATTAGAAATTGGCGTTGGAAGAGAATGCCAATGGGCCCCAAACCTGAAACAGTCACCCAGTTTCCCCAAAGGATTTTTAACACCCCGAGCGCGCGAAAATTTGCGGGATACCAGTGGGACAAATCAAAACTATTGTGGTGGGCATGGGTATAGAAAACTTGAGTCAAAAGCGTTACTAAGACAATCGCGCAGAAGATGGCGTGGCTTTTTTTCCCTTCAAAAGCAAAGGCGAGGAAACAAAGAGTAAAAGCCGGTACGAAAGCGATGGCCGCTGGCTTTCCTAACGCCGCAAAAAGGATGAGAACGGAAAAAAACACTAAAAGGCTCCAGGAAAAGGGGCGTTCGTCATTTTGGCCAGGGGAGAGGAAATACAAAAGCAAAAAGGAAAGGGAATAACCCGTATTGTAGGTTTGGTTTAGATCCCAGATATTGAGACAGGCCAACAGCCAGCAAAGGAGTAATCGCACGCGAAAGGAGCCTAGATAGCCAAACCGATTTGAAAGGAGAATTCCACAGCATAGGCAGTGGACTAAACTACAACCGACTTTGAAATAGATCGGGAAATTATCTACCACTCCGAAAATCTTAACCAGGATCAGGGAATAAAGTCTCACAAACAAGGTAAGGTACCCCCCATGAGGGGCGAAGAGGGCGCTCCAAAAAGGCTTAGTGTAGGCAGAAAATAGAAAGTCGCTGCCCTCCTCGTACCAAAGAGCTCCCAAGTGTTCCCAATTCATTAATACCGTGACGCGATAAGTGGTACCGACCAACGCAAGCAAAAAGAGACTAAGCAAGATTTCGCGCCCTCGGTTTTGCTCAGTGCTTTTTGTCATGTCTGTGGTCTTCTTGGTTGGCTATCCGCATTTCGGAAGCGGGGACCGTGCTGCTTAACTATTGGACGTCGTTTTTTGAGAAAAAATCACTTTTGTGAAGCATTCTGACAACTTTGCATGATCTAGCTGCTGTCAGATTACTAACGGGTGTCGTCGGTGCATAAGTATCTAAAATCAATGATAAAAATCGTTGTTTTCTAATCTGGTGTCTAGAGTACAGGCACTTTGTGACTCCGGGTGGAGTCTAACTATCCGTAACTATGAGGTGTTTATCCAAGAAAACGGCCCGAGCGTTGCAACCTCAATGGGCAACGACTTATGAAATTGGGCCTATTTACATTCCTTTTGCTCATCTCCTTACTGGCGCATGGTATTGAGTCAGAGACTTTCACTCAACAGACTTTGAGCGACGTGGTCAGTGTCGCTCGCGCCATCAAAGCGGTTCAACCCTATTTGGGGGAAACCAAGCTGATGGAATACGGACTTGGCATTCTTCGCGCTTCTAAGAAGTTTGAAATTGATGCATCGGTCCTTATCGCTATTACTCAACAGGAGACTGCCTTTCGGCCTAATCTTCCTGAAGGGCGAGCGGGGGAACACGGCATCTGTCAGATTCGAAAAATGTGGTTAAAACAACCTGCTTTCAAGCGTGAATTTAAAAATCCCACCATTGCCGATCTCCACCGCCCCGCAAAATCTTTTTTGATGGCGGCTTGGATCCTAAAAGACCTTAAAAGTCGGGTATCCAATCATAAGACTCTGCCTTGGTGGTCGTACTACAATGCGGTTCGGTTTGAGAATCGGTTCAAATATTACGTGGCGGTAAATCGGAATTTTGCCAAGTTAAGAAAGTTTCAGTTAACTCTGGAAAATGAGGCGCAATACGCCGAAAATGTTCCGAGCACCCCAGCGACTCCTTCCGCGCGCACGCCTCTGGTAGCGTCTCCACTCGGCCTACCACCTGTCTCCAAACGTCGTGGTCATTTTTGGACTCCTCAAGTTCCGGTTCGCGATGTGGCCCGCTCTTCTGATCCTTCAGCAAGCAATCACAAGTTGAAAAATCTTCCGCTCTATTCCGATAGGCAAGCAAAGATCGATTCTCGCGAAAACTGAGCTTTTTGCCCCATTAGCTTAGGAAGGGGTTGTATTTTTTTTCATGGGCAATTGTGGTGCTCGGACCATGGCCTGGGTGAACTTTCATTTCCCCTTCCAAAACCAGAACCCGATCTCGCAGAGACTTAAGCAGAAGATCTTGATTGCCTCCCCAAAGATCGGTCCTTCCTACACTGTCTTGAAAAAGAGAGTCTCCAGAAAATAGTTGCTCCTTCTCTTTTCCTCCAAATACACGAAAACAGACGCCGCCGGGGCTGTGCCCTGGGGTGTGAATTACCTCGATCTTATTTTCCCCGAATACCAACTCCTCGCCGTCTTGAATGAATTTTTCGATGGCGGGGCCTGACGGCATGGGAAAGCCGAACAGCTTACCTTGAAGCGGGAGGTTGTCGTAGAGAGGCTTATCGTCTTTATGAAGACAAACTTCGCCCCCTGCGATCTCTTTCATTTTTCCGGTGGCACCAACATGATCAAAGTGAGCGTGGGTGTGTAGCAGGTACTTCACCTTCACCCCCAATTGGGAGAGTTTGGCTATTATTTTGGGTGCCTCATCCCCTGGATCAATGAGAACTGCCTCCTTAGTTTTTTCGCACGCTAGGAGGGCGCAATTGCATTGCAAAGGGCCTACCACTATTTTTTCCTGAATCACGCTGAAAGCCTTCCTGATCTTATGTTCAGATCTTGTCCGTGAGGGCTTTTATACAGAAGTTGGCGGTGTCATTGTCAAGGGTGACATCCCGCCATTTGCCATCCGAGCGATAATAACTCTCCCCTGCATTGGCAGTAGATTTCACGGTGACGCGTTCTTTGGAGCCTAATAGGACAGGAACATCGGAGGTTCGGTCAAAGGCCATTCCACCTCGGGAGGATTGATAATAGACGTAGAATTTTTCTCCGCGGCGCAGGGGCACTGGCATTAATAGGTCTACGGTGTGAAAACCTCTGTTTGCAAATTGGCCATTAAGGGGCAGCGAGAGCGGATCTTGGAGATCTCGACCATTGAAGCTTTTATAGATCATCACTTTGAAGCTGGCGCCGTCTTCGGTCGTATAGAAACTGAGCGAACGGACATCCTCATCATCCAAAGCGGTAAAGGAGTTGAACGCTTCTGACGCCTCTTTCACAGTGTCTCTCCATCCATGGAGATCGTAAGAATAGGCATGGTGGTAGTCCCAACGGACTACATTTTGGAAAGAGACGGCCCCCATCTCTGCGTGATGGCCCGCCACTTTGTCGTAGTAAGAGATCCAAAAGTAGCCGGATTTTCCCCAGCTGGGGCCCCAGCTGTTTTTAATAAGCCAGGCACCTGGTTTGGGGGCCTGTGTTTTTTTGTCGTCATCCCATCCCACAATGGTGACTGCGTGATTGGCGTCTTGCGTGTTGTCGGGATCTTGATAAAAAGAATTACTCGATGAACTATAAAAGGAGCTATTCCAGGCCAGAGCAGTCCCCATTGCTCCGTTTTCTAATATTGTTTTCTTAATGGCAGGTAGGTTTTCAAGATTATTTCCAGCAGTGAGCCAAACGATATCTCTGGGATAAAAGGCATGAAATTTGGAATCACTCTCTTTTGGTGGTGAGGAATAGGACTGGCCGTCACTGTCTCTCATGGCTCCCCCACGACTGAGGTAGGCTGCGGCGACCACGTAGTCCCCTCCCTGGTGAACGGTTAATCCGTTGAGTTCAGGAAAGGTGTCGTGATTTCGGTGTTGATTGAAACCATTCCACCAGTCCAAGTGATACTCGGCCAGGTCAGCTTCTCCTTTTTCTCCGGAGAGGGCCCAAACGTTTGTCATTAGAAGGTTGCTTTCAAGGGCGGCCATGGTCGCATGGGTCCAACAGGTACCTCCGCTTTGGGATTTCACAGAGGAGACGAAATTTTTTCCATTTGTCTTTCGAAGATCAAAACTGCGGGGGAGATCTTCTGCCAAACAGGCCACGTTGAAAAAGGCCAACACGAGTAGAACGTGTTTCATGGGAAACCTCACTGAGGAAAAGTTGTCGGGGGATATTTTACTGGGAGTACTTTTATTGTACGCCTGGCAGAATTAAGAAGTGAGGCTGTTTTTTTTGACTTACTGCATCGTCACTAGGCTTTGGTTTCAATCACTTAGGAATAAAAAAAGGCCTACTCGGGGGAGTAGGCCCAATACCAATGACTACCGATGTGAGTTATCGGCAGGAAATTAGAAACTGGCTCGGTTTGTACCCGGACCCGCAGATCTGTCGCTTGAGACCAGCGTTCAAGGTGCATTTGTTGCTGCCACCCGTGGAGTATTCAATGAAACGAGGAATTCCCGAAAAGTTTGGATTGGCTTCGCAAGATGCCGTGGAATCCACATTCGCAGGGCAAGCATAGTTCAGATTGCACTCGTCCTGTCCCCCAAAGGCGTTGGAATTACCTTGCTCAAAGGCGATCTGACAACCAAACGTGTTGTAGGTCGTGACGAGCATCCCAATTTCGCGAACCGTTGCCGGCTGGCCTCCGTTAATCTGGAAGACATATCGGTTTACGCCAAATTCAGGGCGCATTTCCACCAGGGTGGAAGGAAGTGGTACCGGAATTCCCGCGTCAAGGGTGCGGCCGATCAAGGCAAGTTGGCTAATCGTGGTGGGTCCGCAGGAGGCTGGAATGGAGACCCGCAGCAAATCCCCGCGATAAGGGCGGAGTGTCGCCACTGGATTAAAGAGCGTATTTGTTGTTCCATAGCCTACGCTGATGTTCACGATATTTTGGTATTGCACCGGTACGGGCTGGGCGATTATCGGTGAAGTTGCCAAAGCAAGGCCTGAAAGAATCAAAGCGGATAAACCAAGTATTTTTTTCACATATTCTCCAAAGGTTACTAAGTGTTACCTAGGTCGTGGTGCAATCATTGTACCAATTTTTTTGGGCTCAAAACGCTTTGATTTCCATCACACTTTGGGTTTTTGGTTCCAAAGTGGAATGGGATTTTTGGGAAAAAAAAGGGCGAGTCGGATATTGTCCGGCTCGCCCTAAAAAAATTATAGGATTGTAGTTAGTGGTGCTTAGTAACGGTCTCCGCCGCCGCGTCCACCGCCGCCGCCTCCGCCGCCACGTCCGCCGCCGCGACCACCACGTCCGCCGCCGCTTCCGCCGCCACCACCGAATCCACCGCCTCCGCCGCCGCGTCCACCGCCGCCGCCTCCGCCGCCGAATCCGCCACCACCACCACCATATCCGCCACCACCACCACCGCCTCCGCCGCTGCGGAAGCCACCGCCTCCACCTCCACCGGAACGGGGTTCTTGGGGACGAGCTTCATTTACGGTGAGAGCACGACCATCCATTTCTTTACCATTCATCTCAGCAATCGCCTTCTCGGCATCATCATCATTGGCAAATTCCACAAAGCCGAAGCCTTTAGAACGACCAGTTTCACGATCTGTAATGAGACGCGCTGAATCGACATCGCCAAATGGACTAAACCAATCAGTGAGCGTTCCTTCAGTAACAGAGAAGGGAAGATTACCTACGTACAGTTTCTTAGACATATGAGAAAAAGACCTCCTTAAGGCTGGTCAGGAATTGCCGGAAGACACCAACTTGAGCCCCTGCTCAGAGGTCCGCCGTCGACTATATCTTTTAAATTTATCAGAACTCGGACGCGTTGCACCCGATATTTTGCGTCCTAAGTAAAACACCCAAAATTAGGGAACGCCCTCCAGGACTGAGCGTTCAGGCTCAATTGGTGCTAATATAAGGGCTGAACCCCCCTATTTCTCCTATGTCACTAAAAATTATACTTTCATTATTTTTTCTGCTTTTCGTTCATTCCCCGGCATTTGGGCTTACGGCCCTAGAAATTGTCAAAAAAGCCGACGAAAGACGTGGTCCTGACGGGTCATTTTCTTTCTCTGTTCGGGTGAAAGACTTCAACGAAAAAGCCGTCGTCCAAGAAAATGTCTATAAGGTTTATTCCAAGGACATGAAGTTCTCTCTTGTTGAAACCGTTTTTCCTGAACGCTTGGCCGGCAGAAAACTTCTGATGGCGGGCAGCCTTTGGCTTTACCTTCCTACCTTAAAAAGGCCAACACGGGTCGGTCTTCAACAACGCCTTACGGGTGAAGTGGCTAATGGTGATATTGCGCGCGCAAAATTCAGCCTAGATTACGACGCAAAATTTGAGCGCAAAGAAAAGATAGAGGGTACCACCTACTTCCGACTTATCTTAACGGCTAAAGACAAAACCATGGCCTATCGCAAGGTTCGCCTATGGGTTGCGGAAAAAAGTTTTCTTCCGCTGCGTGCCGAGTTTTTTGCTTTGTCTGGTAAAAAGCTAAAAACGGGGGTGTACGGGGATTTAGAAACCGTTCTGGGAAAACCGCGTCTAACCTCGCTGGTCATCAAAGATGCCCTCCAGCCTGCCAAACAATCTCACCTAAAATACTACGATTATCGACGAGAAAAACTGGATGATAAATTCTTCAATAAAGAGTCTCTGGCTGATTAGCCTTCCCCTTTTGTGGCTTTCTGACGCTAGTTATTCTGCGATCCCTCAACTTCAACTGGATACGCGCATGGAGCTCAACTCCCGGATAGCCTATCATTTGGAGTCGCCGCGCGATCTGGCTTCTCACCGTCATCTGTTGGAATTGGATCAAAAATTAAAATATGGAAATTGGCAGGCCATTGCTGGCGTTCGTGCCTTTGCCGAGGTCGCCTATGCCTCCAACTCTCGTTACGACAGTACTGTCGCCAAAGGGGAGTCGAGTGAAGTCGCTCCGAACGACATTTACCTTCAATATAAGTCACCGTCGGTGATTGCTCGCGTCGGTAATCAGCAAGTGGTGTGGGGTGAGGCCTTCGGGTTCTATTTTGCCGACGTGGTCAATCCCAAAGATACCCGTGATTTCGGATTAGGTGACATGAATAAGCAACGTATTGCCATTCCTATGGTGAACGTAAAGTACATGTTTAGTAATGCAGCACTGCAGTTGCTCTACATTCCCAAACCCTATTTTGACCGCGTTCCTGGGGTAGGAACTGATTTTGGCAACCAATACCAGTCCGTCTTTCCTCAGGGGAAGGTGTCACTGACCGACACTCGAACGCTACCTCTGGCGCTATCCAATGGTGAGTTTGGCCTGCGAGGAAGTACTACGGTAGAAGGCATCGATCTTGGAATTTTCTATTTTAACTACCATTCGCGTTCGCCCAATTACCATCTTTCGATTATTAATTCGTCCCCTCTAGAAGGCAATCTAAACGCGTTTCATCCGTCTTTACAAACTATCGGAGTTACCGCAACGGCGGAGCAGGAACCGTTTCTCTTGCGCTTTGAAGCGCTCGCTACGTTCGACAAGCAAGTCGATGCGGCAATTGGAGGAAGCTACGTCAATAAACGTACCAACGAATATGTGGCGGTGCTGGGTGCCGACTACACGAAAATTACTAATTGGCGTTTAGGGGCTCAACTCTCGGACAACTATCTAAGTGAAGCCATCGCCGGAGGGCTAATCCCGCGACATCGCCCCCTCCTAACGCTGCATGCGTCAGGTCCGATCTTTCGTGAGCAAAATATTGAAGCCATTTTTAGTTACGTTCTTAACGATGGAAGCTCATTGGGGCAGCTGCGTTACTTAGTGCCGTTATCCAGCCGCATAGAGCTACTGTTTGGCGCAGACGTACTTTTGGGCGGACAACGAAGCCAGTTTGGCCAGTTTGAAACGGCAAGCCGAGGCTATGTGCTGCTTAAGGGTTATTTGATGGGCACTTAAACGTATTTGCGAAGGGATTCGATAATATTCATTCGCGAGGCCCTAACGGCCGGTAGAATGGCAGCCAGTACGGCCGCACTCACTGAAACCAGAGCGGACTCTCTGATAGCTGACCCCAACAGGTCGATCTCCAATAAAAAGAAAGTGCTAGCTCCCGGCATGACGATAGGGATTTTCATCGCATTAATCCCGTAGCGGAATAAGATGCCCAGGATCACCCCAGCCGCCGCCCCAAGGACTCCTAAAATCAACCCCTCTAACAAAAATTGAAAAATCAAACTGCTTGGTTTTTCACCCATGGCGCGAACGGTTCCGATTTCACTAGTGCGCTCTGCGATTGAGTTGCCAATCGTATTCATGATGCTCAGTAAGATAAGCGTCATTATAATGATCTTAAAGGCCACGTTTTGAACTCGATTAAATTCCGCCACCTGACGGTAAAGGGTGGCCAACCAGAACCACGACTTGATTCCAATTCCCATTTGCGCAAAATCCAACCGCTTGTTTAGCTCGTTCTTAACGTTGTTAGTTGAGGACGTGTCATCGAGTCCAACAACAATTTGTTCTACCCCTTTGGTGTCCATTAGCGTCTGGGCCGACTCTAGCGGAATAATGAAAGAGTTGTCGTCGAACTCAGAAATCGCGGTTTGGAAAATGCCGCTCACTCGCATTTCTAAGGCGTTTACGACACCGTCAAAGGTCTGTCCCATGAGAACGACATTGTCGTTGGCCTTAATCTTCAATTTTTTGGCTAGGCCCGATCCTAGAGCAACCTCAAACTTCTTTGTAGGAGAGAGTCCACGGCCGTGGATGAATTTGAATGACTTAAGCCTACGGTATTCTGCCTTGGGATCAAAACTGATCCCCTGAGCGCTAAGGGAGCGTTCTCCTTT
>JAYVQZ010000148.1:0-9509 GCA_043776735.1 Deltaproteobacteria bacterium
TTCATTTTCTCAAAGACGACTCCGTCACCGAGATCATGATCAACGGACCGGACTGCATCTTTGTCGAACGCAAAGGCTTCATTGAAAAGACCGACGCCAAATTCGAAGACGCCAATTCCCTTTTGGCTGCAGTAAGAAACATAGCTCAGTTTGTTGGTCGTCCTATCGATGACGATCACCCCTTTTTAGATGCTCGCCTTCCGGACGGTTCCCGGGTGCATGCCGTGGTCTACCCCATCGCACGAAACGGAACGACGATGGCCATTCGAAAATTCTCCAAGGCTAAGTTGCAGCTAAAAGATTTGATTGAGAAAGGCGCGCTCACCCCCGACGCCGCCCGTTTTCTCGACGTGTGTCTCTATCTTAAAAAGAATATTATGGTCTCCGGCGGAACAGGTTCCGGAAAGACAACCATCCTTGGTATTTTGGCCAGCCGCTGCCTTCCCGAACAACGCATTCTTGTTATCGAAGACTCCGCAGAATTAAAGATCCACAACCAGCACGTGGTCTTTATGGAGGCCAGGCCGGCCGATGAGTTTGGTAAGGGATTAGTCACTCTACGTGATTTAGTAAAATCCTCCCTGCGTATGCGCCCCGACCGAGTTATCGTCGGAGAGGTACGCGGAGGAGAGGCACTCGATCTCATCAGTTCCATGAACACCGGTCACTCGGGTTCCATGGGGACTGTCCACAGTAACAATCCGCGGGAGTGCCTAACTCGCCTGGAAACGTTGGCCCTGATGAACGACTCCCAGGTCCCCGTGCAAGCCGTCCGCGCTCAGGTAGCCTCAGCTATCAACATTGTGATTCAGCTTTCTCGAATTGCGGACGGGTCTCGTAAAGTAACCCACATCTCGGAAGGTCTAGGAATGGACCTACAAGGAAACTACCTTACCAACGACGTTTACCTTTTTGAACAGACTGGCAGGGATAAGGACGGCAAGATTATCGGTGCCATGAATCCGACAGGAAATCTTCCAAGTTTTATGCGCGAGATCGAAGTGAATCATCTCCCTTTCCCAAGAGAGATGTTCAAAAAGAAAGTCGCCGCTTACTCCACAAATAACAACTCTGCGGTGGGCAGCGCTCAGACTCCTGAGAAAACTCCTGAAAAAAAGCCCGGCGAAGCGGCGTAGGATTAAGGCCGGCTAAGGGTTTCAATCAGTTTTGAGATAAAAGCCTTATTGGCCTTGGTACGAAACGAATAGCTGCCAACAGCAAAGGACGATCTCAGCGTCAGGTGCCTCGATTTTTTGGTGCTAATGGGTCGCGCACTCTTTCGTTTGCCAATTGAATATTCACCACCATGCATTGGCAAATATTTGAAAGAATCGTCTAAGAGAAGCCGTCAAGGTATCCGCTAAAATCGTGCAGCAGCGCGCAACTAAGGGGGGGGAGACTCAGGTTACTAACTAAAGTTCAACTGTGTGGACGCCTTAAAGATGGCTTCAGGCGATTTCTGAATCAGTTCCACATAACGAATGAAGTCTTTTTCTAGCTCTTTGAGCATCAACTCGCTCGGTCGTAATTCCACTGACTTCTCGTTCACTGTGATTACTTTCATGTTCTCCAGTAACGAAAGCGCGTTGGAATAGTTTTGTGTCGACTTACTCTCTGGAAAGGCAACGCCGCCCTGGAGCTCTCTTACCTCAGCATATTTAACAATTCGTTGAAGAAGCGTTTTGCGATCCATCTTCATCGCTTTTGAAGAAAGGACAAACTGGAAGGTAGTGAGGTAGCCATCAAAGATCTCTCCCAGAACCCGATAGTAAATGGACATGTCGCCCATTTTTTCAAAACGGCTTAGGAATGCGGTTTTAAGATCGGAAAGAGAATCCTCCTCCGCGCCATCATAATTCCACAAGAGCGTCCAAAGTGATTCAATCTCTTTGGTAAAGATAGGGGTAGGCTCGAAAAAGAAATCGAACTTGAGATAATTTCTCAGGTTCAATATTTTATTGAGCCATTGGTCCCGCCCCACTTTATTTGTTCCCTGCGCGGTCGACAGGCCCACTTCCTCAACAATTTCTAAAAAAGTAAGTGTGGCAAGGGACGCAGAAACAAAAATGTGAACCGAATTATTTTTGTAAAAGTTAAGAATTGGCCGCCGCGTGGACTCACAAGAAAAGGTTCTTGGGATCCCTTCGTTCACCGTAATGATATTTTGGGTCTGAACTTGCCTGAGGATGTGCTCCACGTTCTGACTAAGATTATCAGTGTGAGCGATCACTAAGGGCCGTTTAGTGGCCCTGGCAAACTCGGCCAAATGCTTGGTCGAACGAAAAAGATCTTCTAAAGAAAGTGCCGACCTGTGATGGCAAAGTAAGACGGTAGAGACGAGTGACTTCGGTGTGATCGGAGTCACGTCGGTAATGCGTTTGCAGATTTGAAAGGCCGTTTTTTGCAACGACAACAGATCATCCACACCGGGAGTGGCCGTATCGATCGCCTCTCTGGCCGAGAGCGGTTCTGCCAGTCTTACATAGACACGGCCAAATTTTTTCTTCACGATGCGCCGAGACCGAAGTAACTCTCCGGCACTTTCCTTTTTCTTTTCCCCTCCCGCCAGTTCTTTGGAATAGGAGCCTTGCTCAGGAATTTCGTCGTAGCAAATGGCCACAGGCGCAATGACGATGTCTTCCACGTGATGTTTTTGACAAGTCTCCATAACCATTTTTAAAATCCCATACGCTGGCGCTAACATCTTGCCGCTACGGCTTCTGGTTCCCTCAATAAAGAACATGAGATTGTAGCGGCTCTTAATCAGGTGCTCGACGTATTTCTTAAGGCAAAGTGAATAGAGAGGATCGTTCCGAAACGACCTGCGAATAAAGAAGGCTCCGCCCAATCTCAAAAAATAACCTACCGGCCAAAACGCTAAATTGATTCCCGCTGCAATATGGGGAGTGACCATGTCGTGAGTGAAGAGAGAATACGGCAGCACCAAATAATCTAAATGGCTACGATGGCAAGGGACATAGACAACCGGTTTAGTTTTTGCCATTTCGCGGAGTTTTTGGAACTCGTCATCGATAACGACCACCCCTTCAAAGACGCGCTGGAAAAGCCAAACCAGAAATACATAGCCGACCTCAATAACGCGAAAGGTATAGTTGGCTGAGATTTCCGTGAGGTTTTTATAGACCCTCCGAATAATGACGTTGCGATCGACCCCTTCCTCACTGGCTAGCCGGTCAATCAACTCACGTATCTCAGGGTTTTGTACGAGCGTCTCTTTGACCGACAGCGGAGAGAGGAATCGGGGGCCTAGCAGAACCCTCATTTCTTGATTCACTCTCACCAAAATTTTTCGTCGCAATGCCTTGGCGGCAATTAATGGGGCTTCTTCTTCAAGACCAAAGGTTTCTTGAGTCTCGTTTTCGTGAAGCCCGAAGTTACCGAGATAGCGAACGGTTGAGTCCTTACGACGACGGGCCAGGTACCACATCTTACCGATGACATTAGGATTGGAACTTAGGCCCCAGAGGTACTCCACCAACTGCCTGGCGTGGCTTCGGGCATGCCTACGCCAAAGGATCAGCACAGGGACCAACGTAAGCCAGTTTGCCCGCGGGCCATGGCCTACCGTCTTTAAAATCTCAGCCAAAAGCCTTTCGACCTTCGTGGGGACAAAAGGCCGTTTCCGTTCTTTCATCTTACAAAAGAGAAGACGCGGCCCGACTTCTGCCTCGTTTAAGAAAAGCTGACTGTACGTGCGGGTCCGAAAAAGAATTTGAAAAAAGAATAATGGCCGGGAGAGCAGGAGAATGCGTTTTCGGTTAACCACCAAAATGGCGCCTAACCCGTTGCGGCGGCTCCAACTGGAGAGGATCAACCACTCCATAATACCGCCATGAGTTAAAACAAACGTAGCTCGGCCGTTCTTTTGAAATGACGCAATCTGTTCGGCCGGCAAGTCGAATTCAAAGCGGAGAAACACAGTCTCCGAGATGAGCCCCCACAAGCGGTCTATGAGCTCGTAAATTTTTTTCAAAGCTACCGTTCAACCCCAAAAAATGAAGTCCTGAAATTAGGCGCAGGGCGACAAATTTGCAATCAGTTATCGGCGCACAAACCCAGTTGATCTCGGTGGTTAAGGAGGATTCATCCAAAGGGCAATCTAACCCTGCTAATTTCTTAATATAGGAGCAGAAGAAGTCTCTAGTTTCAAACTTTAGATTGGGGGGAACATGAAGGAACTACTGGGTTTATTGGCAGGTTTGAGCTTTCCGATGCAGGACTCGCTGCCATCGAAAGCGCTTTACGTCGATGTGGGTTTTAAGAACATGACGGAGCTTCATCGGATAGTCGATGATGGTGCCGATGTGGCTGGTATCAACTATGAAACCGGCACCATTACCATGGTGGTCCGCGGTTCCGGACTTCGAAACACCTGGGGCATGAACGTGAAAAGCGTTCGCAATGTCCGCAAACCGGATGCCGAGTACAAGAAGCCCAGTGATATCGAGCTCTCTCTTAAAGCCACGGAAACGAACTTTCCTAATTTGGCCAGAGTGGAGTCCATCGGAAAGTCCAATGACGGACGAGACATTTGGGCCATCAATCTGACAGCCCGTTTTGTTGACCCCGGTCATCCAAAACCAACCATCCTATTCGATGCCATGCACCACGCTCGAGAGGTAATGACTCCAGAAATTGCGCTTGATATCGTAAGTGAGCTCACCACAAAGTACGCCACCGATACCACCATCCAACAATGGATGAATGACTACAGCATTTGGGTAGTTCCCATGCTCAACCCGGACGGGAACAACAAGGTCTGGGAAGAGGATTTCATGTGGCGAAAAAATACCCGCAATGGACATGGTGTAGATATTAATCGCAATTATCCTGCTGAGTGGAATACCTGTGGAGGATCTTCGGGCAACACGAGCTCCGAAATTTACCGCGGGGCTTCTCCGGGGTCAGAACCGGAGGCACAAGCACTAATGGGCCTAGCAAAAAGGATCCATCCTATTTTCAACGTCTCCTACCACTCGTTTTCTGAGATTGTGATTTATCCCTTTGGCTGCAATCCAAAGAAGGTCGATCAAAAGCACCGAGAGATCTATGAGGGAGTAGGAAAAGACTTGGCCAAGAAACTGGTCCGTGACTCGGGATCGGGCACGTACGAAGCAGGAACCTCTTACGAACTTCTCTATAACGTAGATGGCGGTTCCATTGACTGGATGTACACCGACGATCTCATCATGTCCTATGTGATTGAAGTGAACTCCACTTCGCAAGGATTCCAGCCTTCGTTTGCGAAATGGCGAGACAAGACCATCGAAGGGCAGCGTCCCGGTTGGAAATTCCTGCTCGATCGCATGAGCGGTCCTGGAATCCGCCAATAGCATTAAGCGTTTGTAGTGCTGGCCGAGCTCCGAGCTCGGCCAGCGCCACCGTCTCCCCGCGTATTGCTGATTTTCTCCACTTCTTTAGAATTAAAAACAGAGTTTCCCAATTCCAAGACCTCTTTAGCCCCCGCTCATAATCTGAATTCCCTATATTGGGGCGCCATAACGAAGACCTAACCGATTCCCAAATGGTTGCGCTGCGCGACGTGCGCCAGAATTTGCCAAACCCATTGAAACGAGGCCAATCCGTGATCCCACAAAACTGGAAAGCAATTGCCCTGATCTGCCTCTGCTACTCGATCTCCCTAAAAGCCGCCGAGCTAGTAGAGATCCCCGAAGGCATCATGGTCCGTGGTATCGAAAAGTGGGATAGAGAGGAGATCGAAATTCGAACGGCAGGCCAGGAACAAAAACTGGCAATGGCAAACGGAGTGGCTAGTCATATTTTTTCTAAGTCCAGCCTTTGCCAAGACGCCGCCTATCGCACTAATGGTGGCGTATGGATTTCACTGAGTGCGTATTGCGTAACTAAAAAACCTGAATTGATGTCCTTTCTCTTTATTTCCGACTCCCAAGAATTTCATGAACAACACCGGCTTACGGCCCGGTTGCTTAAAAAAACCTTCCGCCAGAACCCCAGCATTCGCTTCACCTTGATTAGTGGCGACCTGGTGCATTGGGGCAACGGCACCGAATGGAAAAACTTTCGCGAAGTGGCCACCAGCGAATATAGTTCTGAAGTGCCAATCGTTCCGGTGGTGGGCAATCATGAGTTCTACCTCGATCCCTCTCTTAGTTACTGGCGTTGGCTTTATGAAGTGGATTCCAATAAAAGCCGCTACTACCGACTGGAGTATCCCCTTTTCTCGCTCTTAGTTTTAGATAGCAATGTGGAGTGGCTCAGCGAGAGTAGCAAACAGAAGCAGACCGATTGGCTAGAGGAACAGCTTAGAACAGGTGAAGGAACCAAACCAGTCTTCGTCACGTTTCACCACCCTGGGTATTCCAGTGGAAAAATTCAATTTGCCCTTCCCCTTCCGCCCACCTACGTAAAAAAGTATTGGCATCCGCTCTTTAAAAAGTACGGGGTTCGCGGCGTTTTCAATGGCCACGATCATATTTATCAACGACTGATCGTCGATGGAGTTAACTATATTATCGCAGGACCGGCGGGCGGCAGTCTTTCGGAACCAGCTTATCTTTCCCCTTATGCCAACCTGACAATCAGTGACGAGAGAACGGTGTCGCTCCTCTCTGTCAACGATAGGAAGCAAGTGCGACTTCAGACTTGGTCCGTGGGGAGCGAGAAATTGATCGATGATTATACGTTCTAGTCGGTGCTAAGCGGTTATTTCCCAATTGATGGGATCTTTGCCCCAGGACTTTAAAATTTCGTTGGCTTTGGAGAACGGCTTGCTGCCAAAGAAACCACTGTAGGCCGATAGTGGCGACGGGTGAGCCGACTCTAAGATTTTATGCCGAGAGAGATCTAACAGAGACCTCTTTTTTCGCGCTGGGGCGCCCCATAAAATAAAGAGAACCGGATCTTCTCTCTGATTGAGCTTCTCGATCACTCTAGTGGTAAACTCTTCCCAGCCTTTTTCTCGATGAGAAAAAGCCTGACCCCGCTTCACGGTAAGCACGGTGTTTAACAAGAGAACCCCTTGATCAACCCAATGCTTTAATTCTGACTGCGAGCGGTCCACTTTTTTGCCAAGGTCAGCCTCAATCTCTTTGAAGATATTCACCAGACTAGGCGGTTTCGGCAACAGCGCATTGGGAACCGCAAAGCAAAGCCCCACCGCTTGATTGGGACCGTGGTAGGGATCCTGCCCCAAAATGACCACCCTCACCTTTTCGTAGTCAATTTCTTGCAAAGCGCGCAACACCTTTTCACGGGGTGGAAATATTTCGGTCTCGGCCCGGTACTCCTCACGTAAAAAAGTGCTGAGCGATTTAAAATAGTCTTTCTTCCCTTCGGCCGCGAGCTGCCTTCGCCATCCTGGTGGAAGATTATTGGGAAATCCGGGCGAGGGTTCCATAGCGATCTTAGAATCCTTTTTTCAGGCAAAGGTGCTGGTTCTTTCCGGTGAAGGAAAGAGAGACCTTGTTGCCCTCTTTTTTGTTGATAACAAACACGGGATGAATCAACTCCACCGCCGTAATCTTGCCATTAGCCACGCTTACCTTTAATTCGTAGTTGGCTTCGCCCTTGGTGTGCGGAGCTTCGCTATAGCTGTCCTGTTTTTTTACAAAATAGACTTTTTGACCACCAGACATTTCAGTTCCGCCAGAGAGATTAAAGTTACCCACATAGGTTTGAGAAAATCCTATGCTCATCAATTTTCCGTGAACTCCCACCGACGCACCGAGATAACCGGTCTTATGGCTCCCATAGCTAATCTGAAAGAGGGCTAATTCGAGCTTGTCAGTCTCTTTCACGTAAAGCGCCGGATCATAAAACGCAGGCGTGACGTCAAATTCAGCCCCTCGAATCACAAGCCCTTTGTCGACCAGATCCAAATTTCCAATATTGATAGGTAGCTGCAGCTTACACTCAGCTGCGGCAACCAAAGTAGTGACCGAAAAGTACATCGCAAAAAGACGTTTCATTATTTCCCCCAATTCAAAAATTTGCGTCGAGAGTACGGCGCGGTCGGAAAGCGGTCAATACCGGAGAGAAAGAGAGTGAGTAACACGATGCGTGATTTCAAATGCGGCGGACAGAGGATCGGTCAGTCCATTTTTGTCGATTTCGTTCGTGCCACAGGGCTCGTGCTAACCTTCCAAAGCCGATCGGTGAGAATGGCAATCTGCGCACCGCTTCTTTCAATCATTTGCGGGTGGCTAAAAATCACAACATTCCGTCCGAACAGGTCTTGGCTTTCAGAACGCACGACGGAAGTTTGAAGTTCTTTTTCGAATAACTGGCGGAGTGTCTCTTCGGGACCATCTGCGGAAACAAAAAGGCTCCGCGGCACCCGAGTGGCTCCTCCGTCAAAGAGATCAACCTGAAGGGCAAATCCTTCCACGGCTGCTTTCTTTAAGAGAATTTGCCTATCCAATTGAGTGGCACAAGAAAGGTCTTCCCTAAAAAGCCCCTCCACTGGCACCTCAGCGTCATCGGAAAACGCGGGGGAGACTCCTAGAAGAATACTGGCAACCACCCCTATGTATTTGGGAAAAGGCACGGGCGAGGTTCTACCCGTTTGAACGCCAACGCACCAGGGGGTACCAGCTAACTGTTTAAATTTAATCGACTTCCCCCCTCAGCCTAGGAATGCAGAATCTTGCTATAATAGGAAACCTATGAAAAATCGGCTTGGTTTTGGCTTATTGGGCGCTACGATTTGGTTTGCGTTAACGGTCAGCTCTGCCAATGCGGTGCCTGTCGACGTCGAGGCGCTCAGCAAAGAGATCAGCCTAAACAGGCGAGCCACGGGTGAAGAAAGCGCCAAGGTCAAAGCTCTTTTTGCAGATCCCGCATCCGATCCGGATGGGTCTAAAACCTTTGCAGAATTTATTCCCCTGATCGAGAGCTACAACCAGCTAAAAGCACAAGGACGATCGGACGATCGGGTTTTGATGGATCTCTTTGCTAAACATCCCTTCTCGAACGCGAAGATCCCCACCGACAGAGTCTCTCCGCAAAAAGTGACGGCCTTTAAACTATTCGTAAAGGTCATGCACCCCCGCTTTTTGGCGGGGCAGCCCAATCCTTGGCAGCGAGAGCAGGTAATTACTGCGCTAACTTACCAAGGCTTTTATTCGAGTGGCGATCGCTGGGTAAACCCTAGCCAAAGCCCCTTTAAGGAAGAACTTTTGGCCAACCGAAAAGGTTGGCTGGAATCTCCCGTCAAGAGCCGAGAAGACTACACCGAGCTTAAAAGAGCACTAATAAGAGCCCAGACTGATTCGGGATGGGAAGGAGTTCTTCCCAAAGAAAAAATGGACCGTATCGAAGCTCTTGCCCGCCTTTATGAAAGACTACTCCCCGATTTGGGTTACACCGACAAGCCCGAAAACGCTTTGGATTTGGGAACACAAAAAGGTGTGCTCGGTTCCGACCGAAAACCATACAGCATTGATAGAAACGATATTCTTATGAAAATGACGGAAAACGTGGGGCGTCGAATTGCCGCAGATCCTAAC
>JAYVQZ010000149.1:0-2446 GCA_043776735.1 Deltaproteobacteria bacterium
CGAATGGATTCAAAAAAAAGGTAGGTATGAGGATCGCTTCCGTAAATTCGAATCGGTTTTCCCGTCATTTTTGGAGGTGGAGGAGCGCAGTAGGACGGCATTAGAATAAATGCGTTGTCGGTCTTTCCTTTTTCTACTTTAAGAATTTTAACCCGCACCTCGGAAACATCCTCCATGGCGCATTTCGAACGGTCCTGAGAATAGCAATTTACATACGGTTCAGAACGATCCTTTCGTTCCACAACTTTCGCAGTAGCGATCCAGCTGGCCCGTAAAGCCCACTGTGCCGGGTTGCGTTTTTGATTTGAAAACCAGGAATCCGAGGAACAAGGTTCAGTGGCAAAAACGCCGCGCGAAAGAGAGAGAGATAGTAGGAGCATGGATGGCTTCATAATTCGGGCACCCCTAATAATTGGGTTTCACTCATTTAGAAAGCGTTCCCGAGATTGATGTAGAAACTTGTTCCGTTGGAAGAAACTCCAAAATCGCCGCGTAAAACTAGGCGGCTGTTCCAGATCATGCGAAATCCCCAGCCTGCGGCCGCATGCCAGCCGCCAAGGCGAAGAGGAAATACGCTTGGCCAGACGCGCGCAATATCCGCCCAAGGAACAAAGCCCAGCGTAATATCCTGTTTGGCAAAACCAAAAAACAAAGGATCCCAACGAAGTTCAAAACCTAATGCCAAACGGATCTTATCTAGAAACTGACCGCCTTCAAAACCCCTCAGATACCTGTCCCCTCCAAAGGCCTGGGCGGAGTTAGTACCGCCGATTGAACTCATTTCAAAGTACGGGGGATCGCCCTGTAGAATTTCAAACATCGTGCGATGGGCAATAATCAAACGACGATGCACCAAAAAATACTGCCGAAAGGTGTAGGTGAGTCGATTAAATTCATAATCACTTCCGGTAAATTTCCCGTGAGTGAGTAGCACCAGCTCATGATAGCCGCCGCGTGAAGGGTAAGGCTCCCAATCCTGGGTGTCTCTTATCAGCGCGATTCCTAAACCATGTGTTTTGCCACCGTTAATTCCTGTTGGCCGTTGGGTAGCTAAAAGGCTGCCATCGGGAAAAGTGATGTCCGTCCATCGCATGTGCACCACGGGACCAAAACGCCAAACGTCGGCAAAGTGAAAGAGAGCCTGCAGATCGACGCTAGGGCCCGCTCTCACATTTTGATAAAGGGGGTTATCAGCCTTATTGGCAGTCCGATCGATTGTAGTGTCGTTGCCAACCCCAAAGTACGGAAGGCTAATGTCACGATCGTAACTCACTCTACCAGTTAAACGCAGGCGGTCGCTAAAGGCGTGAGGGGCATCGATTTTAAAAAAATGCTTATAGCGCCCTTTGTCACTTGTGAGAAGTTGGGCCTCTAATTCTAATTGATGAGGATCCTGACGAACTACGTTTTGTAGCGCTAACTTCAGGCCGAGATTGAAACCACTTTGGACACTGGGGAAAATAAGGGGCAGACCCTGCATCTGCCAAGGATCCCCCCAAAGTTCAAAGGTCTTCTTTTTGACGATGCGGTCAATGCGATTGGCCACCTGCTCGCTAAATTTTTTGATCTCATTGCCCATGCCGCCGCGATTGCGATTGGTGCGCGGGACCGCTTCAGTCTCTTCAGCGCGCAATAAGGATGGAATCAAGAGCAGGCAAAGAAGAAAAGCCCGGTAAAGGCGATGTCGTACTTGAGGTTCCACGGTGCCAAATGATTGTCGCCGAATCCGAAGCCTTTGAGAAGACTAATGAACTGGAATAAAACGCACAGGGTCATTAACGTCTAGAAACCGCGTCTATTGAGAAATCATGGATGGCCAAATTGGTCGCTTCTGACCAGGTAAAGCGCCACCACCGTTGTGGATCTCTTTCAAATCCCTCTCGCTTCATCAGTTCAGTCAACTTTGCAGCATTCTTTCGGGCTTCGCTTTTTTTGTACGGCTTTGCTGACAAAATGATGGCCTGGTCGTGCGGAGAAGGAAGCGCCACGGGACTGTCTGAAGGTTCCACAAAGATTGCCTCCACCACGGTGCCCCGGCTTAGCGCATCTCGTTCTGATTCCGCCAGTGAGGGCGAAAAAGAAAAAGGCCGATAGCATTCCAAAACACGCAAGGAGAGGCCCATCAGTTTGGTAGCTTGCTGAACTCGAGACAGCGCCTGCGCGACGTCACGAAGCAACACGCACTCTTTAGGAGCCCCGGGGGCCATCTGGATCTTAATGGAGAAATCAGCTTTTCTTAAACGAACAAAGTCGGCCGGTGTTGCGGCGTAGGAGACACAAACTGCCGCGCTTAAAAAGGCAAATAACCCGCTTCCAAAACGCTCCAGGGACAAAATTACTCTAATGATCGTGGGCCTCTTTCTGCAAGAATGGATCTTTTTGCACAAATGCGGCAGACAATATTGTTTTTGCGTAAACACGAAACCTATCAATATAGGAAAAGGCT
>JAYVQZ010000150.1:0-9443 GCA_043776735.1 Deltaproteobacteria bacterium
GCCTTGAATAAAATCATAAGCGACTTGGTAGGCCTCAATCTGATCGGCGTTAGGTGTGTCGCCACAGAGAAAGGTGCGCGAGATATCGCAAAGGTAGCCGTGGGGTCCCACCATATCGGTGTCGATTCCAACCAGATCGCCGATCTCGACTTTTCGATCCCCTGCCTCGTAAAACCAGGGATTCATTTTGTCTCCCGAAACGATAAGGCGTGTGGAACAGTGCTCACCGCCCAGCGACTGCATGGAGCCCCAAAAAGTTCCCAACAATTCGTTTTCTGAAATCCCGGGACAAATGGAGTTTTGAAATTTTTTCATCGCTTTTTCAGCAACTAGGCAAGAGCCTCGAAGCAGCGCAATCTCATCAGCGGTTTTAATCTTATGAGCGGCCCCTAGAGGTCCATCGGCATCTTCAATGGGATGGCCCAGTGCGCGCAGCGCCTCATAACCGTGACAATCTAAAACGTCGATCGCAATGCGACTCTTGGCGACACCAAAATCGGTCATCAGGCCTTGGACTTCGGCGGCAAAATGCCCCGCCGCTTCTTTGACCTGGGTCTGACTGAATCGGAGTTGCCAGCTTTTAATAGGACGCGATTTCGGCCAAAGAGAGGTGGCGCGAAACAGAGCCTTTCCATACTCAAAAATAACTGGATCCCCGAAGACCGGCACTACAGCAAATCTAGCCAAGTTGATTGCGGTCCAAATCGGCATTACCGAAACATCGGTGGTGTAGCGAATGTTAACTGGATTAGTAAGGACTAAGACGCCAATGTCTCTTTTGGCCATCTCCCGTTGAACTTTGCGAAGGCGTTCATTTCTTAAACGCGCAAAATCGACATTAAAATCCGGATCCGTGCCCGCCAACCCCATAAACCCAACCCCTGAGTATGTGACCGTAGAAGAGAAATGAACTACATTGCAGCGTGTCTATTGACAAGGAGTTGAGAGGAAAAGCTTTGGCGTCCCTTTGCCACGTGCGCGCGTCAAAATAGCGCGTCGAGTCATTTACAGTCCTTTGAAAAGACGAACGACCGTTTTTTTTCAGTTTCCTCGTCGAGTAGGCAAGCCCGCTATACTTACGCACTGAATGGTATGGAACTTAGCTTTGTCTGTCTTCCATTTAACATGGGGCGAGCGACATTTTAAAAACCACGTTCGGCAAGATCTCTTCCTAACACTTTTATGAAACTTTCGACGTCAAAGGGAGCCACATTTTTATTTCCTAATCCGGCTACGCTAAAGTGATCGGCAATTACCGTTCCCCGGAAATCCCCCCATTTCGCTGAGGAAATTGAGACCATTCCATCATTACGTCCCTCAACTGCAGCAATAGTGCGGTGACCCTTTTTAAGTGCCCGATGAATCCCTCTGGGCTCCTCCGCGTGAACCGCGTCGGCGGCATAGCTCTGGTAGTAGACCAAAGGAGAGTCTTCTACCTCACGGTTAAACTGCGCCGCGTGATCGGTGGTTAGATCCCAAAGACCGTCTAAAAGGTCGGATTCATAAAGTACGGTCGCCTGGTTAATGAGAAGGGCAAATAGTTCCACCAGTTTAACCGCTCCTGCATGTGCACCTTCACTAAGCTTAGCGTAAAGCTCATCGGCGACCGGCGAACCGCGGTGGGGGGTAGATAACGTAGTTACACTAGCCACTTTAGGGGCAAACTTAAGTGAGGAAACCAGATACCTGGCGTCCAATCCTCCCATGGAATGCCCGATAACATTCACCCGATCGGAATGGGTTTGGGTCAGAATTCGGTTTACCTGTTCACCCAATTGCTCGGCCCTTAGGGAAACGCCACCTACCGCTGAGACCTCAGACAAAAAAACCTCGTGACCATCGGCCCGCAGCGCCTTGGCCATTCTGTGCATCGAGAGCAGCTTATCGCTGGCCAAAATGCCGTGAGCCAAAACAAACGGATAGCGCGTCACCGTCCTCCCTTTAGCTGCAGATGAAGAAAGGAAAATCAAAGAGAAGAAAAAGAAACCAAGCAATCTGTAGGGTGTCATAAGTAACGTATCGGTTCCTTAGAATTACTTTTTGAGCCATCAAAAGCAGCACGGTGACACCCCGCTCCTAACTTAATTTGAAAACCTTTGGAGAAACCGGAGACAGTAACACCGGAAGGGCGCGCGCGTTCGACCATCGAGTTTGCCTTAGAGTTAACTTTTACGTTCGTCCGCTGTAGACTGGTCAGCGTGCCCACCCCCGTTCGCACTTTCGTTTTGTTAGGCTTACTCTTTTGCCTTTGCACCTGTTCCCTGCATACCTTCGCTCCCGAAGTGACTATCAAAATCAGCGTTGGCGAAGTTCAACGGCAGTCGATTGGGCAACTTGGCCTGCAATCTGGCCGAGGCAATCCCACTCTAGATCAAATGACTTTTCTTGTCGTTTTTCAACAAACCGGGGCAAGTCCTGCTGACGATTTTTCAGACGCCGATACCGCTTCCCAGCCCCATAAATGTTTTCACCTATATGGCAAGGGGAGCCCTTTGGTGAACTTAGACGCGGCACGCTCTGGAATTGCCACCACGGTGGCGGCGGGGACTTATAATATCGAAGTTTTGGGCCTTTACACGCCTGATGGCGACGTCTCAGGACGAACGGTGAAGCAGGTCTTTAGCTCTCATATTCCTCAGGTCTTTTCGGTTGGCACTCTTAGCAACCGAGCGATTTCATCAGGCGCTCAAGTCACTATCCAGGCAAGTTACGATCCCCTGACCGCATTAGATTTAGTGGCTTCTTGTCCCAATATTGATGCCAGTGGAGTAATCACCCCTCAAATCGACTACGCCTATTTCTCAAACATGGGCACGCAGGGAACGAGCAGTCTTGACTGGGGAGTGATCTTTCCAGGGCGTGCGCCACCTCAGACTAATTCTGTTCCCACCGAAATCCTTAACTTAACCACGATGTTCCCCCTGGTCAGATCGCTCAATCCAAGCACAAATGAATATCATGGCAGACTAGTCGTATTTTATTATTTTCCGTACGATTCTGCCTACACTCAATACACGCGGCAGAATTTTTTTGTTGATGCTGCCGGAGGGGAAATTTTCGTAAATGGGGGCCAATGCCCACCGGCTGCCAATCTGATTTCAAACGATATTGAAATAGGCACAACGAGTGGCTCGTTTCCCTTTGGTATGTACGTTCATGGCGCCGGAAGTGCCGATCCTTATGGCCTGCGTTACACCCCGGCAACGACGCCCGTTAGTGCCTTTATTGAGCAACTTTCCGGCCATCAAAACCGAAAACAACTGGAATTTGCCGTTGCGGCGGTGAAAAGCGCTCAGTTGGTATCCTCCTCTTGCGGCTACCTTCAAGTTAATAAAATTAAGCTTGAAGTCAGCCCTTAGAAACTTGCCGATCGTTTAAGAAAACGAGTTTCCCATAGGGGCGCCACTCCTCTGCCGCACCTTTAATCGTTAAAAAGTAAATTTTGGTCCCGCCGTTACAACAGGGGAATGATT
This sequence comes from Deltaproteobacteria bacterium, assembly GCA_043776735.1. Lineage (GTDB taxonomy): Bacteria > Bdellovibrionota > FAC87 > UBA2466 > UBA2466 > JBGSST01. Next base: position 3,474 of record JAYVQZ010000150.1, read on the forward strand.
TCCAAATAATACGGCGATGACGTGGGGGGGAGGGACTGAATAATTGTGTACAAGTCTCCAACCTCCTTAAAGGCCATCAAGGCACTCGAGGGGCCGGGCAGCGTTAGGTAAACATAATTTCCATCGGGCGAGATTGCAAAATCTCGGGTATTGGGATCGTTGAAGGCCAGTGTCGTTACTGCGGTCGCACTGATAATCCCGGTCGTGCGATTTACAGGTAGAGATCGTAACTCTGACACCCCCGCCACAGCGTCCTTCACCCAGACAAAAAGTCGTGACTTAGCCGAGTCAAAGCGCATCTTCTGGATCGTTATTGATCCGGGAAGTGTGACCGGGATTCCGAAAGGATTGTTGGGGTGTAAGCCTCCGTCTACGGACATGTCGTACGATAACAAATTTTTTTCTGTAGCCACAAAGAGCCGGCTACTAGCTTTGTCAAAGACCGGTGCACTCAATTGGCCTTCGGAAAAATTTCCCATATTAGCGGAACTCCCCAACGTTCCCGTGTTAGAAATAGTCATGCGTACCAAGCTATCGGCCGTGGGGCTTCCTCCCCCGTAAAGCATGGCAAAAAGAAAGTCGCCGGCCGGAGTCATGTGCTTCAAGTTGGCAGATGAAAAAACACCCGGTGAGTTGGGTATCGGGTTCGTGCTGGCAAAATAGATATTCTGGTAAACGGAGCTGCCATCGCGTTGAAAAAAGTAGCCCGGCCGGAAAGCAAACGCCAACCCGTAGGCGAGCCCGCTTCCTAGCGTCGCTGCGTTTACATGGGTCCACATTCCAGCGCTCGTGCCAGCAATATCGATGGGGAAATGCCGAATATTTTCCGAGGTACCACTGATGTTGGGTACCCCCATGGCCATCAAGTTGGCGCCATCCGGGGAAACCGCCAGCGCCCGGGGCACCGCATTGAACGAAGCGCTCTGAATTTCACGGAGAGTTCCGTCGTTTTCAATGTTGTAGTTAAATAGATTGGTCGACGAACCGTTGTCTGTGTTGAAAGCGATGAGCCTGGCTCCTCTGGCCACAGGATCGGCGGTGGGATCGCCAGTCGAGCCTGACCCCGTGGATGAACTGCACGTTTCAGCCAAATCTGTAGCCGCCCCCGGTGAGTAGGAGTTCTTGATAGTAACTTTGGAATCACGATACAAATCTGACGTGGCAGAGCCCAATTCAAATATTCGTGGTCGAGTCACTGTTGCAAAAATTTCAGGCAGCGTTTTTCCTGCGCAGCCCCGACCCAAATTTGTTGAGTGCACGCCCAAAACCCGAATGGTGCGGCCCGTACCGATGGGGACACGAAAAATGCGGCCTGTCCGGGTTAAATCGTAAAGCGTCATGCCTTCTGTGATGGCACCAAATCCGAAGCAAGCCGGCGCCCGGTCGCCAATCTGCGCGGAGGAAACGCCCTCGCTGATGCCCGCGCCCGAAATGCTGATCACGAAGCAGTGCATGGCCTCTACCGAAACTGGGTTATTTGCCGAGGCCCGGCTGACCGGCCTAGGCTTTCTATCGGGGGTGGGATCCAGACCGAGCTTCAGACTCAAATAGGTGTCGGGCTTCCAACTGCAGAAGGTCACGCAGCAAAGCATAACGGCCCCAAAGATCGCGCTAAAAAAACGAATTAGATTTAGAGGAATGGGGCGAATGACTCATGATATTCGTGGTCGCTCGCCAGAGCAACGACACGTCGTGACATTAAAGCCACCGGGGCTGCTTCCCTGTCCCTCCCCCAAAAAAAAACGGGGTCCCCTGTCAGGGACCCCGCAATCTGAAGAAACTTATATTTTTTTAATTGTTACCAGGTCTCGCTTTGGTGACAAAGTTGGTAAGCCACAAACACTCCAGCGGCTCCGCTGGCGGCAGCGCCATAGGGGCCGCCTATTTGGGCTCCGATCCCAGCGCAGATAGCAATTCCCGCAGCTTCACACTTTGCTAAGTATTCCTCGTCTCCGTGGGGTCCACTTTCAACGGCAGCAGCAAAGGTCTGAGCGTTGAAATTAGGTTTCAATGCGTCTTTCACCTGTCCGCCAATTGCGTTTTGCAACCCTTGAAAGAGTTCGCAGCTCGCGGCTTTTGTTACCTCGCAAGCAGCGTACGTTCCGGGATCTCGCCCGTCGCACTGGCGGCCGGGATTTGAGAATGTGGGACAGGGGTAGCGGAAACTAGCGATCTCTCCGCAATCGGAGTTGCAATCAATCGCCATGGCTACCGTGGAAATGGCCAGGCCCATGAGTAACGCGGACAGTGGATTTTTTATTTTCATACGACTCCAGGTTATTTGGGGACCTTCCCCGACTTTAACAAATAGCAACACGCGTGCCAGTTTTGGAACGCGCCTTCATGGGAAATCAGGCGTGCCCTCAGGGCCACCGCAATAAGATCCGCAAGTGAAGTACGAAATGATTCTAAATATCGCATGCACTGCCAGGAGAATCTGCGAAAACTCGCAGAGGCGCGTAGGTTCAAAGAGCCTTCTAACTACGAATCCTCGTAAAAAAATCTCTTAGTAACTGGTCTCAAAGCAAAAGAACTTTAAGCGAGCGGCTCAGCAGCATCAAAGTGTCGCTCGTAGAGAATGGTAGGCCTTCCTTCATACGTCGTAGCGAGAACCTCCTTGAAGCCGCACTTTTCTGCCACCCGACGGGATGACGTATTTTCAGGGGCGATAATGCAGACGGTTCGAATCGGCCCAAAGTGCACACTGCCCCAGTTAAGGACGGCCTTAAGGGCTTCGGTGGCGTACCCTTTGCCATGGCTATGGGAGGCAAAGGTCCAACCTGCCTCAGGAACGCCGTAGTGGGACGGAACCATTAAACGCTTAAATTCCGAGAAGCCCACCGCACCAACATAGGCTCCGCTGCTCTTTTCCTCAGCTACCCAAAGTCCAAATCCCAGGAGGGCCCAATGGCCGATGCTTCTCAAAAATCGATTCCAGGTTTCCTGCTCTGTATTCGGCTTTCCGCCGATGAAACGAGTCACTAACGGATCCGCCCACATTTTTGCACACTCTGTGAAATCTTCCGGCCGATAACCACGCAGAAGTAGGCGTTCTGTTTTCAGAGTGGGGACGAGGTTGAGCGGAAAAGTAGGTGCGGACATGGGCGTTCTTTCTCACGATCGGACTTAGGTAGTCTAGTGACTAAAACTCAACGTTAAAGGAACCGAGCAAAAATTCCGGCCAAAAAGTGACGAAAAAGTGCTCACTGAGCATACGGCCTTTCCCCTTTTTCCGTTTCCTAGAATTCTCTTTCGATTCAGGACTTTCCGACAATACTCCGGCAAAAACCGTCTAGGAACCCGACGGCAAGAACTCTTAGGAAGATTCCAACGACTGCAACCCTGTGTGATTACACAACCTTTTTTAAGCCAATACAAAGTGGTCCGGCACCTTGGTTGCAGCTTTGTAGATACACAGCCGGAACGACAACTCAGGGTACGACAAACGATTTTTATGAGCTTGGTACAAAAACGACAACTAGTGGCGTTACTGTTTTGCGATGTAGTGGGCTATGGCTCAATCACCACGGCAGACGAGCAACTTGGTCTAGAATTGCTAGAAGAGTACCGCACTATCGTGCGCCGTTTCTTGCATCTGCATGGGGGTCGGGAAAACAAAACTATTGGCGACGCCTTTTTCATGGAATTCTCCAGCGCCATCGATGCCGTTTTTTTTTCCATTGAACTGCAGACCTGCTTTTACGAAAGAAACCTAGGAGAGCCTACCAACAAAAGAATTCTCACTCGCATAGGGATTCATTTAGGGGACGTGGTTCTGGCCGAAGGGGACAGTTTAGGAGAAGGGGTGAATATCGCAGCACGGATTGAGGGGTTCGCAGAACCCGGCGGAATTTGTGTAAGTCGGACCGTGGCCGATCAAGTTTTTCCTTACCAACAGATAAAACTAAAGCGGATGGGGAAAAAGAAGCTTAAGCACATTTCACACCGCACAGTACTTTATAAGATCAAACTCCCCTGGGAAAAAACCAGAGGCCCCACCTGGTGGCCATTTCATAAAAACGGGGAACTAAAAACCCGTTTTTCGGCAAGTCGCCCAGAGGAGCAACTCAGGCAAGCCGCCTTGGCCGGTTTGGCGTTGAGCGTGATGGCACTCTTTGCCTATCTCAGTTTCTATTCTTTTAGTGATTATCGAGCCTATCGACTGGGAAGACAGAATCGGCAGATCGCCTCATCGGTTACCCAACGATTTTCGCTTGCTGACGGTTGGGAATTTGCGCACCGAAATTATGAGGAGCCAATTGAAATCATAGCATCGCCTAACTCAGCGATGGAATGGAATCCTCTAACTCGGCCCTATGGCAGATACGCCGATCAACTATCCACCCCCTATTGGATGAAACGGGTATTTGTATCAAAAACTCTTTGGGAACAGCCTGCCATCGTTCTAGGCCCCATATGTGGCGCTCATCGCGCTTATCTGAACGGCCATTTTATCGGAGGATCTGACTACACTTTCACTCTTGTTTACTATCCCTTTGACCGCAGCCTCCTAAAGAAGAACGCAAACAACGTTCTCATTATTAAGGTAGACCCTAAGCCGAGCATCACACCCGGAATTGTTAGTTTGCCCCAAGTTCCCTCTTTTTTGGGGGAGTTTCACGACGTCTATTCCGTGGTGGCAAAAAATGAATTTTACTTCCACATAGCGCAAAACATGTATCTCGCTTTAACTTTAATTGGCTTTGTCGCCTGCCTCTCATTTTATTTCTTCAATCCCACAAACCGAAAGTATCTCTACTTTTCTCTCTACATGCTTTTGGGAGCCATGACGTTATTGCACTCGAATGGATTCATTTTTGGTTTTGCCGACTTTCGTCTCCAAAGGGCATTTCGCCTCTTTGGTTTATCCCTTTCGAGCTTAACGTTGCTATCCACCTACTTTTATCTAATTCGCAGACGCCGAGAGGAGCTAATTAACAACGGCCTGGCAATCGCCTGGATATTCTCTATGGCGCCCTTCCTCCTTTCTCGAACGCTTTCCGGGAAGATCTACCTCGACCTCTGGGATTTGGTGCTGCTGGTTACCTCGGCCTATACGGCAACTTGGGTGGTGGGAATTGCCTTAATCCGGAGCTATCAGGTTTTTAAGGAACCAAATCGTTGGAAGGAACAACTCAACTCCTTTCGTTATGAGTTTACGGTTCTGGTTTTTGGCGCCTTTACGGCAATGCTCTCTATCAGCTCTGTAAAAGGGCCTTTTTCTGGGCTTCTCCCTTCTCAAGTACGCGCCAGTTTGTTTGCCTTAGGCACCACCTATCCCTTCTGGTTTGCATTGTGCATTTTAGGCTTGGGTCTGTTTGACTATATTTCCAAGAATCATCTATTACGTTACCGCCGAAAAATGGATGATATGTTCCTTGGGATTTCTCGCATCACGCGACAATCCCTGCACGGAGAAAGCGTCCTCTCCGACATTTTAGAACAAGTGACTACTTTTATTCAGGCGGAACGCTCGACCATTTACCTCCTCGAAGAACACCAAGGGGAATGGATTTTACGAGCGGATTCAATCGTCAGTTCCCACGACGCCAAACCCCTTGTCCTCAAGGTCACCGAGGTAAAACACGGAATTTTGGGCTACGTTTGTGAAAACAGAGCCCCTCTATTTATACGCGATGTGGCATCGGACATTCGATTCCAAAAGCATATTCTCACTCGAAAGCGAGAAGGGTTTCACAGTTACAAAACCAATTCCTGCATGCTGTTTCCTCTTGTGGTGGGAGAGCAGCTAGTCGGAATTCTTACTATCGCCGACAAATCAGGAGACCTTGAGTTTTCAGAGAGAGACTTCTCACTGCTCAATGTCGTGGCAACAAATTTGGCCGTTGTGATTCATGCTCAACGCGCGACAGGAAAAACGCCTGCAGAACCATTTGACGTTCGGCCCAAAGCCCTCATCAAGGCTAGTTAAGTTAGTTTTCGGTCGCGGAATCCTTACCTCGTCGGCTT
>JAYVQZ010000151.1:0-2431 GCA_043776735.1 Deltaproteobacteria bacterium
CTCGATCCTGGCTTCGCCCCCGTTGTACGGTCGGCGACCTTAGGTGACCACGTCACACTTGCCGTGCTTCTCAACGCTCATTGGGTGGGGAATAAAGCCAGCCTCTGGAGTGCGCCGCCCTCGACAAGAGTTTGGCCTTGCGCTCAATCTCAGGCCTGGGAAAAGGTGAAAAGTCGAGGTAGCAATGCTCGGTGTATGGAATCCCGTCTTCGACAACCACCAAGCCAGTGGCGGTGCATTCCTCGTTTGAGATTGCCATTACACCCGCGGAGGAATTGAGGGGTTGGGACACGAAGCGTTGCCAGGCCGCTTGTGCTGTGATCAAGTCCCCGTTGTCAACAGAGAGCTGATGCTCGTCTTTGGGCGTTGGCCGGAAAGCCTGCGATGTGACTCTACCTTGCTGTACAAAATTTGGGTGGACTTGACGCAACAGCAAAGTAGACGGATTCAAGCATGCTCCGTTTCAAAGATGCGGAGGAGCGCATGGTTTAGCTTGTCCCATTCCGGGATTCCAAGACACAACTGAAGAATCTGGACTTCGGCTTCGCCATTTTCGACATTTAGGGCATGGAACTGGGCTTCCTGCGATTTAAGGTCGATCTCGAGAGAAACGTCCCACGTGTCGGTAGACCATTCCGCCTGCACTCCCCCTTCCGGTGTGGGGTAGAGGTGGGGCAGGGGCAAATCAGAACGGAAGAAGCGGTCGAATGCGTTGGCGAGTGTCTTAAGACCCTCACTGGCTGGCACCTGGCCTATTCCGTTAAGCCAACCCGTTTTGATTTGCGCGAGCTCTTCCAGGCGGAGCTCTACGTCCAGTGGATCCACCGGATTCAAATGCTCGACCGATTCCAAGGCCTTGTCACGGCCGGAACGGTCTCGCCTGACGACGCCCTTGATTGCGATCTTATGACCTTCCTCGTAATGGTTGAATGCATCCATGATGGGTTGACGGTGCTGCTGGTCTAGTGGTCCCTGTATTCTGGTCCCGTTGCTTAACTCGAGCTCAAAGGTCTTATCGGCTTTATTGCAGGTCGAGATTCGACCCTTGAGCGTTTTTTCTTCGGTCCATTCCTCAGCCTGCGAGGCTTCGAGGAGCCTCTGACGGATTTGGGGAGTCAGGCTGATTGGGCTGGCTCCCTGGCCGGAAAATTCAATGCTCTCGCCTTCCTGCAGGGAGCGGCCGAAGCGATCAAAATAGCGGAGCTGCTCTGGAGCGAGCCTGGGTTGAGTGCCAGAATCGATGCTGGCGATACTTTCCAAAATTTTGTTGTAGGCCTGTTCGAAGTATGGAGCTTCGAGAAATTGAGCGGAGAGGAGCCCGGCAAGCACAAGATTGAGAACAGCACTGCCCTCTTCGATTCCTGTGAGGCGGAGTTCCAATCCTTTGGCGAATCCACGCGGAGTGCGCTGGCGGGAAGGGTTAGCTGTTAGGTACTCACGCCTGGCTACCTCGATGAGCATTTCCTCGAAGGCAGCAAAGTCCTTGAGAATCTCCACAGGGACGGAATGCTGAGAGAATCTTTCGCCTTTCAGTTTCGGCCTGTAGGAAATTTCACTCATTTCAGGTTTGTGTCTTGCTCTAGCCCAATTCCTAAGTGTACTCCCGTGCGCGATTCGCTCTGCAATTCTAGGGCTCTTTGGGAGGGGGAGAAGTGGACGGTCGCAGTCTACAATCTCAGGGGGCTGCCCACTGAGTCGTTTCCCAACTCCAAAATCTTCGAATCGTTGGTGTGGTTGTGCGCCAAGTATTAAAGTCATGTGGCGCGGGTGAGCGCTTAAAGTCGACCTGTCCCTTTGCGTTTTTCAGAAAATCTATGCCCATACCGAGGGCGAGATGGAAGGCTCAAATCGACACGCAATTCAGATTTAAGTTGTTGACTGTTTAGCAGTTGACCGCTGAACAGCCTAGCTTAGCCCAAGAGACTCATTCCCTCCGTTTAGAGGCTTACTTGGAGAAAACCGCCAAAAAAGCCAATACAATACATAGTGACTCTTCAGGCCGTCCACGAATCTCCAAACTTCCATGACACAGGCCTGTATGCCCAGACTCCTGGCTGTCCATGTAGACCCGGGTTAATGAAGCGCAAGCAGATCGATCTGGCTAAAACCACTGGATCCGCATTCCAAAGACGAATGCGAACAGAATCTGAAACCATCTCAGAACTGGCCCATAAGGCAGCCCAAGCCCCAAGAGCTGGAAGATTCCCTCATCGTCGCCTTCACCCACTCCACCGGCGCAATACTTTGGGCTCCCAACCGCAAACACTACCCCATGAAGGATCTGAGTTTTTAAACAAAAGGGCCAAGTGGTAGTTTCAGTTACCCCAAAAGATCTGGCTGAAAAGCCCGGTCAATCTTAGCTGGCAGCATTTTACTCCCGAACTTATTATTAGCTGAAGGGCAACGCCGACCGACAACAGAGGCCATCCAG
>JAYVQZ010000152.1:0-2426 GCA_043776735.1 Deltaproteobacteria bacterium
TGCCCAAGATCTCAGCCAGCTGCTTGCACACCTCTGTCTTTCCCACACCTGTGGGGCCAAGAAAGAGAAAACAGCCTATGGGTTTTTGGGGATTTCTAAGTCCCGTGCGTGACAGCTTAATCGCCGCTACCACTTCACCGATAGCGCGATCTTGGCCAAAGATGACCGCCTGCAAACGGGGATAGAGCTCTTTTAATTTAGATTTGTCGTCAGAAGAAACGCTAGCCGCTGGAACCTGGGCTAAAGCTGATACCACCACCTCAACATCGGAAATAGTCACCTCTTTAGTAGGACCCGTAGCATCAATAAGCCGAAGCCGCGAGCCCACTTCGTCCATAAGATCGATCGCTTTATCCGGCAGCGGTCGCCCCAAAATAAATCGCTGGGAGAGCTCCACAATCCCTTCAATCACCGCAGGGGCGTATTTCACGTTATGAAATTCCTCATAACGGCTCTTTAGCCCTTCCAAAATCTTTACCGCGTCCTCACGTAGGGGTTCTTTTACATCTACCTTCTGAAACCGGCGCAAAAGGGCCGGATCCTTATCGAGGTAGCTACGGTACTCTTTGTAGGTAGTCGAACCAAGCACACTAAAAACTCGCCGACTCAAAAATGGCTTGAGTAAGCTCGAGGCGTCCATCGATCCGCCACTGGTAGCACCAGCCCCTACTAAAGTGTGCATTTCATCAATAAAAAGAACGGCGTTCTTCTTACTCTCGAGTTCTTTTAAAACTCCTTTAAGCCGACTTTCAAAGTCGCCACGGTATTTGGTGCCCGCTAGCAGCGAACCTAAATCTAAGGAATAGATTGTCGTGTCTTTTAGGCGTTCGGGGACTTCCCCGTGTACAATCTTTAGTGCCAACCCATCAGCAATCGCGGTTTTTCCCACCCCTGGCTCACCGACCAAGAGAGCATTGTTCTTGGTGCGTCGGCCTAGCACCTGCAAAACTCGTTCAATAATATCCAGGCGTCCGATCAGAGGATCCATGTCGCCTGAACGCGCTCTCTCGTTAAGGTTCTGCGTGTACTGCTCTAGCGGATTCCCCTTCTCTGCAGGAGCTCCCTTTTCTCTGCCAGGAGCCGAATCCCCTTCACCAGGCATTTCGTCAGGATTGGCACTGGTAGTATCGGAAACTTCGCCAAGGCCGTGAGAAAAATATTGTATGGCAGCAAAAGTTGTCACCCCCTCTTCCACAAGAAAGGCCACGGCCGGTGACTCGTCCTCGCGCAAAAGTGAAATCAATAGATTTCCGGTGGTGACCATTTCCCGTTCGGCGCCCTGCACTTGGATAAGGGCGCGCTGCACAACGCGGTGAAAGGCAAGAGTAAGCGCAGGCTTCCAGTCCTTACCCGATTCAGCAAGGATCTTAGTGTCTAGCTTAGGACAATTGTCCTTGAGAAATTTTTGGAGCTTTTTCTTAAGCCTCTTGAGGTCCCCACCGCAACCTTCGATGATCTCAATGGCCATAGCGTCATTGGTGAGGGCCAAAACCACATGTTCAAGACTTACGTATTCATGCCGGGCTTCGCTGGCAAGTTTCACCGATTCATTCAACAATTTTTCTAATTCTGGGGCGAGGCGCATGATCGCTCCTATTCTTTCTCTACGGTCGTCTTTAAAGGATAACCGTTTTCAAGAGATAATTCGTTCACATGAAAAGCCTTAGTCTCGGCAATCTCAAAGGTGTAAACACCAGCGACTCCAAAACCTTGATGGTGAACCTGCAGCATCAGCTGAGTGGCAGTTTGTTCGTCTTTTCCAAAAAACCGCTGAAGCACGTGCACCACAAAATCACGCGGCGTGAAGTCGTCGTTGTGGACGATGACTTTATAGAAAGACGGCGTCTTTGTTTTTTCTTCAGGCCGAGTCAGGGTTTGTACTGATTCGTCCCCTTCTAATTCCCTATTTTTATCTTGGTCACTCACAGCCTTAGAGTACAACCGTTTCTTCACTATTTCACTAAGCAGGAGCACTATTTACAACAAGCGTTCCCGATTCTCTTTCGTTTTCATTGCCTTAAGTCTACTGGCCACCTTCCCGCGAGCCGTTTTTTTAAGTGACTTTGCATGGGCCAGACTCGTGGCTGAGACCTCGGCGCCAGAAACAAGTCTGGCAATCTCCGTGGCGCTCTCTTCTTCGGAAAGAGCGATAATCTCACTTTCCGTCCTGCCTGCGGCGACCCCTTTGCGCACCAAAAAATGGGCGTCGGCATAAACCGCCACTTGCGGCAAATGGGAGATACAGATCACCTGAAAGGTTTCGGCCAGCTCACGCAGTTTTTTTCCAACGACATCAGCCACCCGACCCGAAATTCCAGTATCGATTTCGTCAAAGACCAGTACACAGGTATCGGCGTCGGCCACCAGAGCCTTTTTTAGTGAAAGCATGATGCGCGACACTTCACCGCCCGAGGCCACTCTGGCCA
>JAYVQZ010000153.1:0-2404 GCA_043776735.1 Deltaproteobacteria bacterium
GGGAATCGTGCCACGGGTGATGCCCCGGTATAGCTCGACGACCACGCTCCAGAGGAAAACTTACTCATCTATTCGCGATCACTTACGGATCACCCTACTGTCCCACGTGGAACGGTTGCCGGACACGCACCCATTTCACTACAGTTTAGACTTCACACTAGTATTAGAAATATCTAATATTGATCTATGCCTGCAAAAAAATCAGAGTCGCCCGATTTTTGGAAAATCAGTTTCAAGACTCTCACCCCGGTAGAATTACTTCGCGAGAAGCACCGGCTACTCCAGACAGTAATAGCGATGCGCAAGCGCGCAGGGCTAACCCAGACCGAGCTAGGTCGTAAGGCCGACATCAGCCAGAGCCGTATGGCCCAGATTGAGGCGGGTATCGAGAAGGGGCCTGTAAGCTTTGATTTGGTTTTCCTGCTGCTGAGCGTCCTTAAGACCGATATCCACGTAATCTTGAGACCGGCGAGAAAGAGCCCAAAAAGACGCTAGTTGGTTTATTTTGGATGTAAAATCACCAGTAATACTTGTGAATTAATATCTAATATAAACCGATAATAGCTTTCGGTTTAAAATAGTTATAAAATCACAAGTATGGCTGGTGAATTACAATCTAAAATAAACCATTTACTCCATGTTTGGCCGGCAGGGACGGTCGCGGCCCTACCTTGGCTTGAAAAACATGGGGTATATCAACAGCTTGCCTATGAGTACGAAAGAACCGGGTGGTTGCGGCGCGTTGGGCCGGGGGCCTACGTTAGGCTAAACGACAATGTGGATTGGACCGGGGCCCTATTCGCCCTACAGACCCATTTGAAACTCCCGATCCATGTGGCCGCGAAAACGGCGCTGGAGCTGAAAGGGTTTGGCCATTTCGTCCCGGTCGGCAAGGGGTCGGTCGTCTATCTCTTTGGCTGCAGAAACGTACGCCTCCCCCCTTGGTATTTGCGACATCCCTGGGGGCGTCAGATCCAGTATTTTGTTCCCAAGCTCTTTGGGGGAGTTGACTCGCTCGGGCTAACGTCCCAATCATTCCAAAATTTTGAAGTCCAGACGTCAACTCCGGAGCGGGCAATGATGGAAGCGTTATATCTCGCCCCGAAAGAACAGGGGGTTGAGGAGGCTTTTCATTTGATGGAAGGGTTAACCGCCTTGCGATCCGATTTGGTTTTTTCGCTGTTGAAAAACTGCCGCTCCATAAAAGTGAAACGACTATTTTTGGCGTTGGCCAAACGCTGTAACCATGCTTGGTACTTGAACTTAGACACCTCTAAAATAAACCTTGGCACCGGGAAACGAGTCGTCGTGCCCGGCTGCAAATTGGATAAAGAATTTCAAATCACCCTCCCTCCTTTGGGTGAAACGGGGGAAGGATAAGCCATAGATAAAAATTCTCTCTTTTTTCGGCAGGCGAGTCTGATGCTACGGATTCTACCCGTGGTAAATCGGGAAGCCTGCTTTGCCCTTAAGGGCGGTACCGCCATCAACTTTTTCGTCCGTGACATGCCACGACTCTCGGTCGACATCGATCTGACTTACCTCCCGTTACAAGACAGAGAAACGTCGCTAGCCGGAATCAGCACCGCCCTTGCGAATATCAAAAAAGGAATTCAAAAGGCGATCCCGGAAGCACGGGTACAAGAAACGATAGCGAGGGGAGGCAACTCTAGAGTTTCAAAACTGGTTGTCACCCACGATGGGGTTCAAGTGAAGATCGAGCCCAACGAAGTGCTGCGGGGTACGGTTTACGGAACCTCCGATCTCAGGACGAGCAAGGCTGCGGAAAAGCTTTTCGAAACATCGGTGACGGTCCGCTGTGTTTCCTCCGCTGATCTTTATGGCGGGAAATTGTGCGCGATGCTCGACCGACAGCATCCGAGAGACATGTTTGACGTGAAGGAGCTAATGGAGAACGGGGGGATTACGCCGGAGATCCGAAAAGCCTTCGTAGTCTACCTCGCTGGCCACAGTAGACCGATGGACGAACTTCTTTCTCCCAAGCTCAAAAACATGGAAACTGTGTTTGAACGGGAGTTCGTTGGCATGACCACAGAACCAATTCCCTATAAGGAATTGGCCGGGGCACGGGGGAAATGCGTGGCCCAATTGCAAAGAGACCTCGAAAAGAATGAACGTGCGTTTCTGCTTTCAATCGCGAACGCAGAACCTGCATGGAATCTATTAGGGATTCCAAATTTGGATCGTCTCCCAGCGTTGCAATGGAAGCTTCAGAATGTGGCAAAAATGGCGGCAAAAAAACGCGCAGATGCGGTCGAGAGGCTGAAGAGCACTCTTCAAAGCTGACGTGCGGTAGTCAGCATTAGCGTTTACACAACGCTCCCGGTCGGCGGGTTTATAGATCAGTTCAGAAGTCGATTTCCAGTGGAATCGATTTTTTCTT
>JAYVQZ010000154.1:0-2400 GCA_043776735.1 Deltaproteobacteria bacterium
GGGAGAACCCCTTTTATACGACGGTAGGCGAGCTATTCCCCTCTACCAACCCCAAAACTGGGATGGCCGGGCCGGGAATGGGCGCGGACTCACTCTACGGAAATGCCAGCGGCCCTTAGCGATCTTCAGATGCCCAAAATCATGCGGCTAAAATACCTATCCATAATAAGGCCCTGCCTACTTCCTTAGTCGCTCAGGCAATTGCGCTTTCTCCGAAGCGGAATAAAGAATATAGGCGTGCGGACAGCCCTTTTCCTCAATCGCATAAGGCTTAGCGGGTGTGCCGTACGCATTTCGCACGAACCATTTAGTCGAACCATCGGGTTGCCGCTCATTGCCGACAATAACCGCCGAATGGTTCCCTTCATTGAAATTCTCACCCCGCACGATGATATTCCTATCGGGGATCGAAAAAAAATAACCATCGCAGGCAAAGGGAATTCCTTGATCGATCAATTTATTCATTTCGCTGTGAGTAAGGTCCGGCACATCGGCTAGCGACAACCCCTCAATACATTCGAGTGCCGTTGGGTCCTTTGTCCGCTTAACAGGAAAAAAACGACTTTCCTCCCCTTCGAGCTCTTTCACTAAGTCGCCAAGCGCTCCAGAATGGTCCTCCCGCAGAGGGGGATTGACATCCCGCGAGTAGGCCGCGCCCACGGCCGAAGACCCTAATCCAAAGAGGAGGAATTTGCCCGCGAGTTGCGAAAGTAGCCCCCGACATCCCCGCTCCCGGTAGGCATCGAGCCAAGCCGGTACCGTTTTAGTACGAAGATAATCGCGGATTAGCGTTCCTAGAAAAGCGGCTACGCCCGTACCGAGCCCGATTGCAGCCCCGTTTAGAGTTCTTTCTTTGGTCGGTTTCCACGCGACCGATTCCGCTTTTTCTTTGGCGTCACGAAATCGTTCTCTGAGAAAATTGTAATATTCTTTCTCGCTCTCCGCCTCGGATTCCACGCAGACATCGCCGGACATGATTCGCTTTAACGAGCGCACGTCCGAAGGCAAGGCTCCGTCGAAGGTCGTGAGGTGTTCCCCCATTTTTCTGCTTAGTAGCGTATTCACGCGTGCGGCATCCTTGAGCGCCGCCTTCAAATGTTCATGGGTCAAGTAGGCTTCCGAGAGATTTATCCGCTTGCCCGTCAGCCTAAAACAGGCGGCTTCAAAAAGATCAACCTGAGAGACGAGATGACAAGTCCCTCCGGTTTGTTGGCGAAGGGGCCGCGATAGCTGATTCGTAAGATCGGCCGCAAAAAGGCATTGGCTCACCATAAGTATGGTTACGACCAAAAGAATACAGCCTGGCTTTCTGTTACTTACACCCATCGTGCCTGGCGTATTGCAAATAACCGGCCATTGGATGAGCGCAGCTAAGACACTTTGTCCTTTTGGCGTGATGCCTTTATAAAATAGCAATTTTTAAGGGCAGGTCTTTGCCACCCGCAATCAGTATTGGGTTTGCCTTTTTCAAATCGTTTAATGCTATATCCCGGGCATGAGATCGAAACTTCGCGTTTGTTCTGTTTATTTTCTGATGAGCTTTCTCGCCTTGAAGCAAGCAACGGCGGCCGAGCCTCCACGGGCGATAAAATTAATAAAATATAGGCGCGGCTGCTTGAGCAGCCTGCTGGCAATCGTAAACCCATTTGCCAACACTTCGGTGGTGGTCCACGAGGAAAAACTCATAGGGGACATCGACGCCTTTTATAGAGCCTCGGCCGCTAAATTGGATGATCGATTAGACCCGAAGTTATTGCGGCCATTATTTAGTCATTGGGTTGAGCGCACTTTAATTAGAAGCAGCTTCCCCGAGTCGTCCTTCCCGGGACCGGAGACCATTGAAATTTTAGCCGGTGAAAATTCAATCGGTAGGATTGAATTGGCCATATGTAGCGAGAGTAGCCTTCCTCATCAGAGTAAGAGCTTGTTCGGCGCGATTGCCCTAATCGAGGTCACGATGCGCATCGATAAACAGCAAGCCGGTGCTAGCCGTCTCGTGAAGGATGCCTTCGCAAAAACAAAAGAAAAATTTTCCGCATCGTATTTTCTCTTCCTTGACGTAATTCCGGGTGGCTTTAGCTTGGTCGGAGACCCTGAGGAGAGCCTGTATTTTCTAAAATTATTGAAAGATAGCCTACCTAAGTGAGTCATCGTCTCGAAGAGACGGGGTAAATGTCGACCGTCGTCGCAGCACCTCTTGATTATCGATGCGCCAATTCATTGAAAAGCGACCGGCCCCGGAGGGATTGAGAGTCGTGAAATCTTAGGCCACGGAACCAATTTCGAGTGTGCGCTCGTATGAATAGGAGTTTTAGCCGCATGATTTTGTGACCGCGGCTAACGGGGAGAACCCCTTTTATACGACGGTAGGCGAGCTATTCCCCTCTACCAACCCCAAAA
>JAYVQZ010000155.1:0-2399 GCA_043776735.1 Deltaproteobacteria bacterium
CGTCCAGCTGATTCAGAATATCCCGTTATATGATTCGTTAGGCCAAGACACTAGCAGGGTAGTTAAAGAGGCAAAAGAGCTCTCGGGAAAGGCCACTCACGGAACTCCGTGCCATTATTTGAAGCGGGATTTCGAGTTCGTCGAGCGCGCCTTTGGGACGCTACGAGCCAAGCACCGGCAGCTGCAGACAGTACGTCCAAATCTGGAGGTCAGAGACGCCATGCATAAATTGACAATGTTCCAACGACATCTTGAGCGCGCCATCAATGCCACGGCCCATCCCTTACCCGTCGCCCAAACGCTCACGTGCGGTAGCCATAATCACGGATATACCGAATGCGCAGTGGGTGGTCCGGTCCTCAAAGGAACTTTAGTTCAGCAGCTTTCTCACGCCCATTGCCTTCTGGGAAAGACCTTTGGATTTCATTCCAACGCGGTCTGGGTAACCGAAGGGTGCCGGGGAAACTTCCAGGTCACTTACTTGCCGTAGCCTATTTTTAAATACCAAATAGAAAGGGCCGCCTCTTAGAAGAGTGCGGCCCTTATTGGTGAGTCCCCATTTAAATTAATAAATCCTAAGAGTGGTAAGAGCAAAGCTGATGCCAACCGTTTTGAGGCTGCGCGTCTGAAAAAATGGTCCTACCGTGGGATTCTCATTCCATCTTGGCACCAGGATGTTAAAGGCTTGGTATGCGAAAGGCTTTGAAAACTACTCTCAAAGGGGACGGAAAGTGCTTCTCCTTAGCGTTGGGCTTTGCCCATCAAGAGGAGAAACCCAAGGCACAAGAATGGCTTTCGCTTCCCGAACGAAAGCTTTGGAAAGCCTTCCGGAGCACAAAAAGACGCGAACACTTTTTACTCGGCCGAGTGGCTGCCAAACGCAGCGCCATCGCTCTCGATCCTGCTCTTAAAGCCAATCGAATTAGCCTTCTTCCCGGAATCCTGGGTCAACCCGTTTGGAGCGAATGTCTTTGGGAGACCAGCATTACTCATTCCGAGGGGATGGCTTTTGCTGTCAGTGCCACTCGCGGAGTTCCGGTCACCATTGATCTAGAACCTTTGGCAGCCCATTCCGCCCAACGAGTCGGGTTGCTAAGAAAACGCCTCACTCGCAAGGAGAAACTGCTAAGTGGGATTAGCGAACGGGATGTGATTGGCGTCTGGTCAGCCAAAGAGTGCCTGGGCAAGGCCTTACGCACGGGGATAAGTGTGGCCCATGAGGTCTTAGAGCTTAGCGGGATAGAAAAAGCCTCCTCGCACCGCCGCTATTGTTTTCGCGCCGTTCCCCAGTTCGAGGTTCGCCAGTGGCATTCTTCCACGTGGGTACTTTCCCTTCTCTTCCCTCGTGATCTCGCCCTTCACAACGAGGTCTCAAGATGGGTGGCATTGTCATTGGGCGGGCAAAAAGCCCAAGCGGACGCCCCGGCTAGTACTGTGGTAAAATAAGAAAACTCCCCAAAAACTTATTCCCCCCTAAAAAGAGAGGTCATCGATGCTTTTGAAGGCATTTTTTGTCGTTCTTATTACTACGATTGTAACGGCCCAAGCCGCCACCAGCCCCTCCTCCCGAGTGGCTCCGCTTAAAGAATGGAATTTCGTTATATTCCTCAATGGCCATAACAACCTAGAACCCTTTGGTAAGACAAATATCAATCAGATGGAAACGGTCGGATCTTCCGATGACATCAACATCCTGGTTCAGTGGGCTTCCAACAAAAGTGAAAAGACACAACGCCTGTTGATTCAAAAAGACAACGACATCAATACGATCACCTCACCGGTGATTGAAGAGCTGCCCCGCGTCGATATGGGCGATTGGAAAGAGGCGGTTAAGTTTGGGCAATGGGCTCAGGAAAAGTTTCCTGCCAAACACACCTTCTATGCCATCTGGAATCACGGCAGTGGCTGGCATCGCCAAAGCTCGCAAACAGGCTTTCGTAACTACTTTAAGCCCATGGACATCAGCTCCGACGACTTCACCGGCCATATCATTACTACCGCCCAACTAGGCTTAGTATCCGACGAACTTGCCAAGGTGATGGGCCGCAATGTGGACATCATGGGTGCTGATGCTTGTTTGATGGCCATGGCAGAAGTAGGCAACGAAATCGCGGCAAGCTCGAATGTGATGGTGGCCTCTGAAGAGGTGGAGCCAGGATTAGGCTGGCCGTATGATAAATTCTTGGGCCGCTGGACAAAGGCGGGACGAATCTCGGCAGAGGAGATCACTAAGATCCTTACCGATGAGTATGTGAAGTTAAATTCTAAACCCCTCCGCCGGGACGTCGGTTTGTCGTCGTTCCGTCTGGACCGAACCACTAGTCTTAATTCCGCGATGAAGGCGATCAGTGCCGGCGTTCTCAAACTTCATGCTGAGGATTTGAAAAAGGTAAAAACCG